>JACCXL010000311.1 GCA_013697015.1 Chthoniobacterales bacterium
TGTCAGCTCAACGAGAAGCCGCTGCTCGAGCTCGGGACGGAGACGATGAACATGCTGCTGGCGTATGACTGGCCCGGCAACGTCCGCGAACTGCGCACGGCGATCGAGCATGGCGTCGTCATGGCGACCGGCGCGAAGATCGCGCCGCGCGATTTGCCGATGAATGTGCGGCAGACGGTCGCGGCCAAGCTGCCGGGCGGATTTGCGCCGCTGCGAGCGTTCGGAGTTAAAGCGAGCGCGCTCGACATTCACGAGACGGAGCGGCGACTCATAGCGCAGGCGCTCGCCACGACCAATGGCAATATCACGGCCGCGGCTAAAAAGCTCGGGATCAGCCGCCGCACCCTGCATCGCAAAATCAATGAAATGAACGCGGAAAAAACCGCCACGCCTGCGGAGGAGACAAAATCCGCCGAGGCCGGGTAGCGCTACGATTATCAACGCCAGCAATCACCCGCGCGCTGATTTCACATGGACGAAGCGTCGCCGCGGCGTTTGAATGACCCGGTGGCGCAGGAAAAGAGAATTTTTGGAACCGATGGCGTTCGTGGGGTCGCGAACGTCGAACCGGTCACGGCCGAGACCGCCTTGAAGCTCGGGCGCGCGGCGGCCCACGTTTTTACGCAGCTCAATCCGCGCGCTCATCCCTCCGGCACGCGACCGAAGATCGTACTCGGCAAAGACACGCGACTCTCCGGTTATATGCTGGAGAACGCGTTCGTTGCAGGCATCACCTCGCTGGGAGTGGACGTGCTTGTGATCGGGCCGTTGCCGACACCGGGCGTCGCGTATATCACGCGATCGCTGCGCGCGGATGCCGGCATTGTGCTCTCCGCTTCGCATAATTCTTACGAAGACAATGGAATCAAATTTTTCCGGCACGACGGCTACAAGCTGGACGACCGGATCGAGAACCAGATCGAGCAACTGGTCTTTACCGGCGAGATCGACGCGGTGCGCCCGACCGCCGGGAAGATCGGACGCGCCACGCGCATCGATGACGCGCTCGGCCGCTATGTAGAATTCGCCAAGGCGAGTTTCCCGCGCGGGCTGTCACTCGAGAAAATGCGGATCGCGGTCGATGTCGCAAATGGCGCGGCATACAAATCGACGCCGTGCATTTTGCGCGAGCTTGGCGCCGAAATCTTCGTTGCGCACGACGAGCCGAACGGGACCAATATCAATGCCGGTTGCGGCAGCATGCACCCGGAAGAAATCCAGCGCTTCGTGCGCGAAACGGGCGCGAGCGTCGGAATCAGCCACGATGGCGATGCCGATCGCGTCCTGCTCTGCGACGAGAAAGGCGAAATTGTCGATGGCGACGAAATTCTCGCGATCGCGGCGGTGGATTTGTTGCGCTCGCGCCAACTGCGCCAGAATACGCTGGTCGCGACGGTGATGAGCAATTTCGGATTGGACGAAGCGATCGCGGAAGCGGGCGGCCAAGTCGTGCGCGCCAAGGTGGGGGATCGTTATGTTCTGGAAGAGATGGTGCAGCGCGATCTGAATCTGGGCGGGGAACAAAGCGGTCACATGATCTTTCGCGATTTCACCACCACGGGAGATGGCATCATCAGCGCGCTCCAGATTCTGCGGATCATGAAGGCAACCGGGAAACCGCTCAGCGAATTGAAGCGCTGCCTGACGAAATATCCGCAAGCGCAACGGAATCTACGGGTGAAAGAGAAAACGCCGCTGGAGCAAATGCCGGAAGTCATGCGGCTCGTCGGCGAAACCGAGAAGGAACTCTCCGGCAAGGGCCGCGTGCTCCTCCGTTACTCCGGCACGGAACCGAAAATCAGGCTGCTCGTGGAAGGCCGCGAGCTGGCGCAAATCGACCGGCAGGCGAACCTGATCGCGCACGCGATCGAGCAGGCGATTGGAATAAATTAGGAAAGCAGGAAGAAAGGAAAACAATAGATTCAGTGATGAATGGGCTTCTGCTTTGCCTTCTTCCTCCTCCTGTTTTCCTGCTTTCCTGATTCGAGTTTGTCTTCATGAGTTTAACGCGAATCATCGAGGCGCTGCTCTTCAGCGCGCAGAAACCGTTCACGACGGCCGAACTGCGCAGTGCGATCAAAGCCGCCGGTGCCGATGATGAGCTCACCCCTAACGAGTTCGCAAAAGTCACCGAAGCCGAGATCGCGGCCGCGCTGGAGCAGCTGAAAATCGAATATATCGAGCAGGCCCGCGCGTTCCAGCTTGTTGAGAAAGCGGAGGGCTGGCAGCTCGCGAGCGATCCGGTTTATGCACGGTGGGTGCGACAGCTTTTCCCGGCGCCGAAAAGCGCGCGCCTCACTCCGCCTGCGCTCGAGACGCTCGCGATCATCGCTTATCGACAGCCGATCACGCGCGCCGACATCGAGGCGGTCCGCGGCGTAGGGATCGATAGCGTGCTGCAGACGTTGATGGAACGCGGGCTGGTGAAGATCGCCGGACGCTCCGACGTACCGGGCCGTCCGTTGTTGTACGAGACGACGCAGTTTTTCCTCGAGCACTTTGGTCTCCGTCATCTGGACGAGCTTCCGAACGTCGAGGAACTCCGGCGCCGTCACTTGCCCTCGGCCACGCCGCCGGCTCCTTCGCCCGCGCCCGCCGAAACCTCAGCCGGCGACCCGATCATCGCCGCTCCAGCCGAGCATTGACTTGCCGGTCCGATTGCGAAACTTTGCCGCTGTGCCGACATTTGCGCACCCCAGCTTATGAATAAATTCGTTCTCACTTTCGGGAAAGCAGTCGCGCTCATGGCGATCGCGTTTGGGTTCACCGCCTGCGGCTATAACCGCATGGTATCGTTGGATCAGAACGTGAACAAGAAATGGGCGGACGTGCAGTCAGTTTATCAGCGGCGCGCCGACCTGATTCCAAATCTCGTGCAGACGGTGCAAGGTGCGGCCAATTTCGAGAAATCGACGCTGACCGAAGTCGTGAACGCCCGCGCCAGCGTCGGCCAGGTGAAGCTGGACCCGACGAAAGCGCCGACGGATGCCGCGCAACTGGAGAAATTCCAGCAGGCACAGGGACAGCTGAGCAACGCGCTTTCGCGGCTGCTCGTCGTAAGCGAGAATTATCCGCAACTGCGCGCGACGGAGGGCTTCCAGAACCTGCAAGCGCAGCTGGAAGGGACGGAGAACCGGATCTCGGTCGAGCGAAATAATTTCAACGCGGCGGTTCAGGATTACAACACCACGATCCAGACTTTCCCGAACAATCTCTTCAATAAAATGTTCGGGTTTCCGATCCGGCCATTTTTCGCCGCGCAGGCCGGGACCGACCGCCCGCCGGCGGTTAACTTCAACTTCAGCAGTCCGCCTCCGGCCGCTCCGCCGGTCGTCACGCCTCCGGTCGTCGCGACACCCGCGCCCGCCGCGACTCCTTAGCGGAAACCGCGGCGAACGAAGCTTGCCGCGTCTTGTGAAAACTTTTGCGCTCGGCCTGGCGGCCCTCGTCCTGTGCGCCGTGCCGATCGCGCACGCGGCGGAAACGATTCCGCCGAAGCCGGCCGGCTACTTCACGGATAACGCTGGCGTTGTCTCGCGCGAAGCGGCGCTGCGTTTCAACGAGCAGCTCGCGCAGTTCGACCGCGAAACGTCGAATCAGATCCTGGTCGCCGTTTTCCCGAAAATGGAAAGCGACTCGTCGATCGATGACTACACGCAGCGGATCGCACAAGCATGGGGCGTCGGACAAAAAGACCGTCGCAACGGCGCGGTGCTCTTCGTCTTCAAGAATGATCGGAAGATGTTTATCCAGGTCGGCTACGGGCTGGAGGGCGTGCTCCCGGACGCGACCGCCTTCGATATTACGGAACGCCACATCAAACCGCGATTCCGTGCGAACGATTACGAAGGCGGTCTCGCGACGGGAATTGATCTGATTTGCAAAGCCGTCCTCGGAGAATACAAAGGCAGTGGGAAGACCGTCGCCGAAAAGGATACAGCAACGAATACCGGCGGCGGCGGATTACTCATGCTGCTCTTCTTCGTCATTCTCATTCTCTTTATGATGCGGCTCTCGCGCCGGCGGAAAGGTTACGGTTATTCGAGGTTCGGCGGACCCTTTATCGGCGGGTGGGGCGGTGGCGGTGGTGGTTGGGGGGGCGGCTCATCTTCAGGCGGCGGCTTTAGCGGTTTCAGCGGCGGCGGCGGGAGCTTTGGAGGAGGCGGCGCGGGATCGAGCTGGTAAATGCGAACGCACCATTTCGTCAAGCAGCTCGACCACGCGGCGATTGTTGGCGCGATCAAGAATGCGGAGGCGAACACCTCGGGGCAAATCCGGGTGTTCATCCAGCGCGGCGAAATGAGCGCGGACCCGCTCGACGCGGCCCAGCGGCGCTTCGCCAGGCTCGGCATGGAGAAAACCGCGGAGCGCAACGCCATCCTCGTCTTCGTGGCGCCGCGCGCGCGGAAGTTCGCCGTGGTCGGCGACGAAGGCGTGCACGCGAAGTGCGGACCGGCTTTTTGGGAGAGACTCGTCGCGAAGATGCGCAACCATTTTAAAAACGAGAACTTCACCGAGGCGCTGGTCGAAGCGATCAACGAGGCGGGCAAATTACTCGCACAATATTTCCCGCGCACCGGTCCGGCGCGGAATGAGCTGCCGGACACCGTGATCGAGTCTTAGCTGGTAGCCGAAGCCACGCTCAGCTCCGAGTCTTGCCCCCGGCGCCGGAATAGCCTCAGGGCAGACGGGAGATTCCGGCCTCATGATTGCGACGTCCGGCCTCATGATTGGGACGACGACGACGACGTTGGCAGAACTCGGTGCGGACATAGGGGAGGCGATAATAGCTTTGCTGACCTTGCTTTTCGGGTGATTTTAGTCGGGACAATGGATTTCGAACGAAGCTTCCGAATCGTTGTTGGCATCACGTGCATTATTCTCGGTGTCGTGATCATGATATTGTCATGGCAAGCACACATGGCCGGCCGCGAGTGGCTACTGGCATATCCCAGTAGTGGCGTAGTCACTCCGCTCCAATGCGCGGTATCCGGTTGTTTTACTGTGATCGTTGGCTGGACCGTTATTTCGAGCGAGCGTCGGCGGAAGAATCGCTAACCCGGACATATTAAACCAGTCCCGCGTGACCAGAGGCAGAATTCCGCGCTGTGGACATCGCGAGAAGGCGTGAACACGACGGATCCCGTCTTCGTGGCACCGCGATCGGAATGAACTCCGGACACCGTGATCGAGAGTTAATCGGTAGGGCGAAGCGCCGCTGAGCCTTGGCAGTGCGGCTCGACCGAGCTCGCACTACCGATGCTGAAAACGACACTTGCAAAGCGACCGGCCTGGTGTTGATTCCACGTCCGCAGCGAGTTTTTAAGTCGCGCCGTAGGTCC
>JACCXL010000342.1 GCA_013697015.1 Chthoniobacterales bacterium
CGTGAACGCCATGGACAACCGAGCTGGCGCCCGGCGAGCAGGAATTCCGGTAGCTTTGCCCCGCGCGCCGAAATGAAATTCACGAGCGGCGGGAAGCTCTCTTCAAACGGACCGCGCGCGTCTCGGTGATACCAGATGAAATGGCCGATGCCGAGGGACGCGAAGTTTTCGCCGGAATTCCACGATGTCAACCCAGCAACGGAGCCGTTGCATTCGTTCTGCCATACTTTTCGCCCGATCTTGAGCGACTGGGCCCGGCTAAGCGAAAGCGCAGCAACCTGACCGGCGGAGGCGAGGACGGGAAGCGCAAGCAGCACGAGCAAAAAGCTCGCGGAAGCGGCGCGCTGTCGTCTTGACGAGCGGGTGGAATTCCCTAGCGTGGGACTTCCGCTGTGCACCGAATCTCGCGACACGCTGCGCAAAAACCTATTTGTTATGAATCGTCCTCTCATTCTCCTTACGTTCTCTGTCATTCTGGCTGCCAGTACGCTGGCGCAGGATAAACAAACCGCGCTGAAAGACCAGAAAGACAAGGTCAGTTATAGCATCGGACTGGATATTGGGGGCACTTTCAAGAAGCAGAACATGGACATCAACGCGGACGTTCTTCTGGCCGGTTTGAAAGACGCGTTAAGCGGCGCGAAACCACAACTGACTGACGAACAGGTGAAGGAAACAATGACTGTGTTCTCCAAGGAAATAATGGAAAAACAAACTGTGACAAACAAAGAGACTGGTGCGAGAAACGCGGCCGCAGGTGAAAAATTCCTCGCGGAAAACAAAACGAAAGACGGGATCAAGGTCACGCCGAGCGGACTCCAGTACAAGGTGCTGAAGGACGGGACTGGTCCCGCGCCGAAGGAGACTGACACGGTGGAGGTGAATTACCGCGGCACGCTCACGGACGGTTCCGAGTTCGACAGTTCCTACAAACGCGGTCAGCCCGCTAGCTTTCCGGTTAACAGAGTGATCAAAGGATGGACCGAAGGCCTGCAGCTCATGAAAGTGGGCTCAAAATATCAGTTCTTTATCCCGGCGAATCTTGCTTACGGCGAGCGCGGAGCTGGCCAGGATATCGGGCCGAGCGCGACGCTTCTCTTTGAGGTCGATCTGATCAGCGTCAAGCCGGCCGATGGGAAGCCGGAAGTGAAGTAGCGGCCGCTACGCAGTCTCGGCAGCAGCCGGCGCCGATTCCCAGGAAAGACGGGGTGCGTCACCCCAAAGATCTTCCAGGCTATAAAAGGCCCGCTTCTCAGCGTGGAAGACGTGGACAATGACCTGCATGTAATCGAGCACAATCCAATGGCTGGCGGGAAAGCCGTCCACGGCGGCCGGTCGGACGCCTTGCTCTTTTAATCGGGCTTCGATTTCGCCCGCGATGGCTTTGAGGTGCGGTTCCGATGTTCCAGAACAGATCACGAAGAAATCCGTGAATCCAGAAATGCCGCGCAAGTCGAGCACCACGATGGCTTCGGCTTTCTTGTCCGCCGCTCGTTCGGCGCAGGCTATGGCTAGAGCTTCTTCGGTAATCTTTGCGGATCCTGGTAAAGGCGCTCCCGGGCAATGATGTGCTCGACCGCGTCCGGGACGAGATAACGAATCGAGCGCCCACCGGCAACCCTGTTTCTGATTTCTGTCGCCGAAATATCGATGTGCCGCTGGATGGTGGGGAATTGAGATTCTCTGAGCATGCCAGTTCGCTCCAACACGACAAATTGGACGATCTTCTCCAGTGCATCAATGCGGTGCCAGCTTCTCAACCCAGGCAGATTATCGGCGCCGACAAGGTAATAGAACTCCGTTTGCGGATCCCGCTGTCGAATATCCTCGACCGTATCGAACGCGAACGAGGGGGGCGGCCGATTCAATTCACAGCGATCGATCGAGAAACACCTCATGCCGCTCAGCGCGGCCTCCAGCATTTGCGCGCGGATCGCCGGGGGAGTCAGCGGTTGATCGAGCTTGTGTGGAGAGGCTGCTGCCGGAACGAAAATAATCTCTTCGAGCATCAGCTGTTCCAACGCTTCCTGCGCCAGAATCAGATGTCCGTGGTGTATCGGATCGAACGTTCCGCCGTAGATGCCGATCCGTTTCAAAGCATGGCGTGACCGTAAAAGCTCGGAACCACCAACGCATGCGCGGTTTCCGCATTGCCCGCGGTGAAAAACGATGCCCGCACGTTCCAGCGTTTTCGTTTTCCGGTGGCACGCATCGAATCTAACTTGCGAGGATATGAAGCGCGATTCTATCGGTCAACTCATCCTTACCGGCGTGCCCGGCACCGCCATCGATGCGGAGACCGCTGCTCTTTTCCGGCGCGTGCAGCCCGGCGGCTTTATTCTTTTCGGGCGCAACATCGAGAGCGCCCCGCAACTGCGGCAGTTGATCGACGATTTGCGCACGCTGAGCGCGATCGAGCCCATCATCACCATCGATCAGGAAGGCGGGCGCGTTTCACGTTTGCGCCTGATCGGTCATGAGCCACCCAGCGCCCAGCAGCTTCGGGAGAAAGGCGATGTTGAACTCGTTATGCTGCATGGTCAGTTGACCGGCTCGCTTCTGCGTCTCTTCGGTTTTAATCTCGATCTTTGTCCCGTCCTCGACCTTTCCTTCGACGACGAAGCCGACAACTCGCTGCGCGGGCGTTGTTACGGAAGGACGGTGGAAGAGGTGCTGAAGCTCGCAGGAGCCTTCGACGAAGCGCTGCGCGCACAAGGGATTGCAAGCTGCGGAAAGCATTTCCCGGGTTATTCCGCCGCGGCGGTTGATGCCCATCACGATTTGCCCAAGATCTCGCGTACGCGCGAAGAGCTGGAGCACGAAGAGCTCGCAGTCTTCCGCCACTTCGTGCCGGCCGTTGACAGCATGATGATCTGTCACGGTTGGTATCCTTGCTTTGAACCGGTCAAAAAACCGGCGTCGCTTTCTCATCGGATCATCACCGATCTGCTGCGACGAGAGCTCGGCTACCGAGGACTCATCATGACGGACGACCTCGATATGGGTGCCATTCTCAATGAGTACGGACTTGAAGATACGGTTCGCCTCGCCATCACGGCGGGAAACGATCTCGCGATGATCTGTCATCGAGTGCCGGCAATTGCGGAGGTTTACGAAGTCTTAAAAACGTTGCCACTCGCTGAGCTGGATCGCGCGCGCGAAAACGTCGCACGCTTCAAGCAGACCCTGGCTCCTCCGGTCGCCTTCTCTGAAGCTGCTTTCCGCGAGTTGGATCAACAGGTTTGGGAACTGCGCGTCGCGACTCTCGGGGCGGAAGGAGCTGCACGCCGAAGTCCCGAAGATGGTAAACGCTCCCCGGTTGAAACGTACTGACGCCGAATCTCCTAAACCTTTCCCGCCGCGCAACGGATGGAGGCACGCGGACCGATGGAGCGGCGCGGTTAAGAAATAACAGGCGTGGATCTTTTTACACGCCCTCTGAGCGCGATGTCGTCGTCGTCCAGGCCGTTGTGCCGCGCGGGTGGCGTGGCGATTGACGCCCTGCGGGTCTGCTCCTAACATGCGCGCGTGCAATCCGAGCTGGAGCAGTTGCTGGTTCTACAGGACCGGCAGCAGAAGATAAAAAAAATCGAGACGGAGGCGAAAAGCCTGCCGCAACAGCGGAAATCGCTGGAGGCCCAGTCGCAAGCGAGCGCCGCCGGACTGGAGGCGCTGAAACATCACGCGCGACAGATGGAAATTGATCGCAAGAAACTCGAGCTCGACGTCGGCACACGGAATGACAGCATCGCGCGGCTCAAAACGCAGCAGTACGAGACGCGGAAGAATGACGAGTTCCAGGCGATGGGTCACGAGATCGAGCGATACGAGCGGGAGATTCGCCAGATCGAGGACCAGGAACTCGAACTGATGGATCAGATAGACAAAATCAAAGCCGAGGTTGCGACAGAGGTAAAGAAAGCCGCGGCCGCGGGCGAATCGATCGCACGCCAGAGCGCCGATCTCGAGACCAAAGGGAAAACGCTCGACGCGCGCTTGCACGAGCTGACGGCGGAACGCGCTGAGTTGGCCCTCAAGATTGACGAAGATGTTCTCAGCCGGTTCGAGCGTTTGTTCGCGAGCAAAGGCGACGCGGCGATTGTCGCCCTCGAACATGAAGTCTGTACCGGTTGTCACATGAAAGTGACGACGCAGACGGCCGTGCGGGTTAAAGGCGGAAAAGAAATCGTCAGCTGCGAACAGTGCGGCCGCATTCTCTACTACTCGGATTGATGTAGCCGCTTCTATTGTGCCGTCATCCTCAGCGGAGCGAAGGGCTTCACATCACCACAAGGAGTGGGGGAGGCGAGGGCGCGGGTTTCGAAGGATGTGTGCTCTGCAGGAGAAGTCGCCTCTTATTTGACAGGTCCTTCGCCATCCGCGCGATTCTGGCAGCGGCGGCTAGACGTTGAAACGGAACTCAACGACGTCGCCATCCTTCACGACGTAATCTTTGCCTTCGATCCGGAGTTTTCCGGCTTCACGCGCTTTCGCGAATGAGCCGAGCCTCGTGAGATCGTCGAAATGCACCGTCTCCGCGGCGATGAAGCCGCGCTCGAAATCGGTGTGAATCACGCCGGCCGCGGCGGGCGCTTTATCGCCTTCGTGAATCGTCCACGCCCGCGTCTCTTTCTCGCCTGTCGTCAGATACGTCCGTAATCCTAACAAGTGATAGACCGCTCGGATTAACGCGCTGACGCCGCTCCCGGCGACTCCGAGATCGTGCAGATATTCTTCGGCTTCACCGGGTGCGAGATCGACCAGTTCGCTTTCGATCTGCGCACTGAGTACGACGGCTTCCGTCGCAAAATGATGCTTCGCGTACTCTTGCACCGCGCGCACATGTTTGAGCGCGTCGTTTGTTTCATCGCCGGCCGAGATGGCTCCGAGATCGGCTTCGGCAACATTGCAGGCAAAGAGCGTGGGCTTCGAAGTAAGAAGGAACAATTCCCGGGCGACCAGCTTTTCGTCGTCACTCAAGTTCGCGGTGATCGCCGGCTTGCCTGCATCCATGTGCGGCAGCAAAATTTCGATCACGCTCGTTTCCGCTTTGGCGGCTTTGGAGCCGGCGCGCACTTCTTTCTGCAGCCGCTCACGCCGCTTCTGTAACGACGCGAAATCTGCAAGGATGAGCTCGGTGTTGATCACTTCGATGTCGCGCACGGGATCGATCGTGCCGCTAACGTGATGGATATCAGCGTTCTCGAAGCAACGAACGACCTGCACGATCGCGTTCACCTCGCGGATGTGACTGAGGAATTGATTGCCGAGCCCTTCGCCCGCGCTCGCGCCTTTCACCAGACCGGCGATGTCCACGAACTCGATCGCTGCGGGAATGATTTTTTGTGAGCCGGATAATTTCGAAAGCACTTCCAGTCGCGGATCAGGGACTGTAACGACGCCGAGGTTTGGATCGATCGTGCAGAACGGATAGTTCGCGGCCTGCGCTTTGCGGGTGCGGGTGACGGCGTTGAAGAGCGTAGATTTGCCCACGTTCGGCAGGCCAACGATTCCAGCGCTCAACATAGGCGCGGAGGTTAATGCGGATGCGTCGCCCTCGCAATTCGCGCAGAGTTAAACCGCAGAGGGCGCGGTATTCACAGAGGGGAGGCGGAAATGGAACCCTCGGCTCCCTTCACTCATTTCTTTCTCTAAGTTCTCGGCGCCCTCTGCGGTTAAAGGCGCCCTAACGAAGAATGGTCGGGCCGGCGGGATTCGAACCCACGACCTCTTGAACCCCATTCAAGCGCACTACCAAGCTGTGCTACGGCCCGATCGGGCTCGAATATTCACCGCCGCCGCGAGCGTTGCCAGCGAACTTTTGTCTCTCTCTGCGGTGCCGCTACCAAGCGGAGAGAAAAGCGTCGATCAACTCCGGCAGTTCATCGCTGTAGCCACCTTCCAGAATTGCAGCCGCGGGCAGATCGACTTCCCGCAGCCAGCGTCCGAAGGTCGCGAAGTCTTCGACCTCGAGTGTCATCTCTGTGATCGGGTCGCCCGAATAGGCATCGAATCCCGCCGATATGAGCAGGAGATCGGGATCGAACTGCAACAGCGTTTGCAGTGATTGCTCGACCGCGGCGACATGCTTGGCGCGTGCGCTCAGCGGCGCGACCGGCAAGTTCATCACATTGGCGAACGACCGCGTGCCGGTGCCCGGATAGCCGGGAAATTGATGGACGGACGCGAAGGCGATGCGCGGGTTATCTGCGACAATATCTTCCGTGCCGTTGCCGTGATGCGCGTCGAAATCCCAGATCGCCACGCGTTCGACTTTGGTCGCGATCGCCTCGAGCGCGGCCACGGCGATGTTGTTGTAGTAACAAAATCCCATCGCGCGGGTGCGAGTCGCATGGTGTCCAGGGGGTCGCATCAGACTGAAGGCACGTTGTCCTCCGATCGCTGCCATGGCCGCCTCG
Organism: Chthoniobacterales bacterium; assembly: GCA_013697015.1. GTDB lineage: Bacteria > Verrucomicrobiota > Verrucomicrobiia > Chthoniobacterales > UBA10450 > JACCXL01. Next base: position 6,420 of record JACCXL010000342.1, read on the forward strand.
ACGGCTGAGCCTGCGGCGCGGGCCGCATGTTCATGAAGATGGGGATGGGCCGGCGTGTCCGCATCGAAATCCGTTGCCGCGGTTTTGATGCTCTCGATGTGTTGCGCAGTATGCGCGCGCCGCAGCATCTCATCCGTGGCCGGGATCGGAACGGACCATTCCCAAGAAGGATGCCGTTCTTTCAGTGACTGAACCGTCCCGATGATTCGCCCCGGACGCTCCGGATCGCCTGGTCGGTAATATTCAGCGCAGCGTGGATCGTGAAAGATGATCACAAGATGGTGCGCGATGCAGGGTTCGAACCTGTACTCCTACTACTGAACATCAAGCACTTACATCGCACGACTCACACATAGACTCACACAAAATTCGGCATAGCGCCGAGCTATAGAGGTTTTTCGACGTTGGTGGCAATTGCCGGAGCCGCTGAAAGCAGGAGTTTTAGCGATCGTCCGGTCGTGCACCGTGGAGGGAACCGCAGACCGGGAAGGGGGGCCGTCGGTGAATGCTTCGGCGTTTCGCCGGCGGCCTGTCCGGCCTGAGGACGACAAGCGAAGCGCGTCAGCTGGTCGTAAGACCACCAAGCGAAGCGCGGAGAAGGTTCCCTCCGAGACCAGGGGTCTAAGGGGACGCGTCGGCGAGCGTCCCCTTTCGGAACAGGAAACTTTGACGCGCGGCAATTCCGCTGTGCGGAAATAGCAAACATCGAGAAAGGAAAAAAATAAATGAAATTGAATGTTCAAATTCGAGCAGATGTGCCAAACACGTTTGCCAAGAAAAATGGCGATAAGGTCAACGAGCGATTGCTGACCTGTATCGATCTCACGCCCGACGCGTTCGTCTCGGAGACGTTCGAAGTCCTGGCGGAAAACTTGCCGTTCAACGAAGCGGGCTCACTTGTCGGGCGCACGGCTGAGTTGCATGTCTTTCAGATGACACCGCGTAACGTCGGTGTGCGGCTGAAAGGAAAAGTGTTCCCTGCGCAAGCGGGTAAATAGTTTCGGGAACAGATCTCAATGCAACATCCGGAGGCGTGGGCAGTCGGCCAAGTGCCTTGGCAATTCTTCTGCACGCTCACTTGGGCAAATCAGGGGTCGTTTAAACGGCCACCAAGCCCGCGGCGACAAGTGTGCGCTTTCTTTGCGTTCGCGCGCGAAGCTGCCCGCGTCTCCGGAGTTCATTTCAAAAGGTTGATGTGGTGTTTGCGCGCTGAAACCGGGGAGATCACCGGGCGCGAGCACTACCATTGTTTGCTTTCTGTTGTCGGTTCGAAGTGGGTCGGGATCACCACGTGTTTCTTCCTGATGAATCATTGGGAAAAGGAACTGCGATGTGGTCACGCTCGCGTCCGAGTCTTTCAGCCGGCGCTTGGTGGCGCGGCTTACACGTGCAAAGACCTGGCTGAAAGTTTGGCCGGGAAGGATCGCTACGAGTTCGAGAAATTCTTCGGAACGAGAACAGCGCTGACGCTCTCTGAATCGGTCTATCGCTTCATCAACAGGCGACAGGCGATTCACGTTTAAGGGAGACGGCGTTCCGCCAACCGCAGGACTTCCGACATCTCGGAGCTGCAAAAGCTTCAAGGGTTGCTTGAAGATAAGCTGTGCCTATGTCGCAACAATGGTTCGAGGAATAGGACGCTCGAACGCTACGCAATGCCGCTGCCGCACGAGATCAACGAACTGCGCAACAGCAAATCGATACGGAT
>JACCXL010000352.1 GCA_013697015.1 Chthoniobacterales bacterium
GGGGGGAACAGCCGCCCTTCACGCTTCATTGAGGCGTGGGGGGCGGTACTTTTTTTTGTCAGATTTTAGGATGAAGTCTGCGACGCGCGATCTCCGCGCCAGGATCTCCTGGCCTGCCGGACTTACGCTCGTGGCGCTGGTCGCAGCCGCGCTCATTGCCTTTATCTTTCTGCGCCTCGAGAGCTGGCCCGCTCGCACCACGCACCAGACGACCGATGAGCTTGAGCGTGTGGGGCGCGATTTGCGTGACGCCTTCGTCGATCTCGCGCACCTGCAGCCGCGCATCACAATTAACAATCGCGTCTACGTCGAACGAACACGCGAGCTGGCGGAGCTGGCATTGATGACGCGCCAGATCGAGGTCGAGCACGAGATGCTACACACGTGGGCGGGCAGCACGAAGCGCGTGCAGCTGCACGGCACTTTCGCAGTCAAGGCTGGATTCGATCTGCAGAAAGACGTCGCGGTTGATTTCGGCGAAAATGAGATCACGGTCCGGCTTCCGCAGGCTCGCATCCTTGGTCTCGAGCAAGTGAACGTCGATGTCCTGGCTTTCGAGAACGGATTGTGGAATCGCATTTCGGCTGAAGACGTGCAGACGGAGTTGGCGACGTTGCCGCAACTGGCACATGCGAAAGCGGAGCAAACCGGTTTGCCCGCAGCGGCAGAACAGGTCTTGCAGAAACAGTTGCGCGAGCGCCTTCATTCAGGTCGTCCCATCCGCCTCATCTTCGGCGATGCACCCGCGAAGCCGTAGTTCCGATGAGACGTTTCCCGGCTGAGAAGCGGCTTTGCGCGGCTCGCGCGACCCGATAAGCATTGCGGGGCCATGCACGGCAAAACTCGGATTTTGCTCGTCGCCGCAGTCGCTTGCGTTTTTGCCGTCGGATTGCTCGGCCTGATGCCGACGATCGTTTCGACAGGACTTCGATACTGGATCTGGCACAGCGCGAAAAAGTGCAACTTTGCAGTCGAGATTGGCGACATCGAGGCGCCCTTTCTACGACATGTAGTTCTGCACGATGTGCGAATTGCATCTCTGCCCAACGCCGCTTGTCGCACGGAGTTCCGCACCGCGCGTGCGGAACTCGACCTGAATCTAGGCGGATTTTTCAGCCGCCGCCGCGGACGTGTGCTGCGCCTTCTGCGAACCGACGCGCCGCGTCTCGAGATCACGCAAGCTGCAGGCGTCACCAATCATCCGCAGCCGGCGGCGGACTGGAGCCCCCTCCAGGATTTCCTCCCAGACGAGTGGAGCATCCAGCATCTGTCTGGGCGCATCCAGCAAGGGGTCGCGCTGGTTGATTTTCGGGATGTGTCCATTTCCGCCAGTCAACTCGAAGCAGGCGTTTTCACAGCGCACGCGATCACGGTTGTCTCGCCGTTATTTCGAACAAGTTTCAACGATCTGCGTGGCTCGACCAGCTGGTTGGATGATCGGCTGACGATCGGCGCCATCACTTTGACCCGCGGGCTCGACCTTCAAGCCTTCACGCTGGACCTGAGCAACCTTGCGGAACTCAAGGTCGCGCTCGGTCTTGATCTCGACGCCTTCGGAGGAAACGTGCGTGCGGATGTTGCCAGTGAGGCGAAAGGGAACGATCGCGTCTGGAACCTCGCCGGCAGCGCAGGCAACATTTCCATCGCTCGATTGTCAGAGGCGCTTGGCCTCACCGAAACGGCAGCGGGGTCCATCCGCGCCTCGAAATTCACTTTTCGCGGCAGCTTCGACGATCTCACCACGACGACCGCGTCGGTCTGGATCGAGTTAACCGGGTTGACCTGGCGCGAGCGCAGCGCGCAATACATCACCTTCGGAGCGTCGCTTTATAATCGAGAGCTTGAGGTTGAGCAGCTCTACATCAAGCAGCACGTAAACGAACTGACCCTGACGGGCGGCGTTGCAATGCCGGAGACGCTTTCCAATTGGCGGAAGCCGGACTTTCACGGTGATGTGTCGGCGACGGTGCGCGACCTCCGAGAGTTCACCACACTTTTTGGCGCCGACCCGCAAAGTTTCGAGGGCGAGATGTTTCTGAACGGCACTGTCGCCACCGAGGATCAGAGCCTGTCAGGGAAGCTCTCTGCCTCCGGTCGCGCTTTGAAACTCTTCGGGATGCCGATTGAAACTGCGGACGCAGATCTCGCGCTGACAGGCTCGCAGTTACAATTCCAGCGAATCGAGCTGCGCCGTGGCCGCGACTTCGTGCGCGGCAATATCAGGGTCGGCCTCACGAATTCGCACACATATTCGGGTGAGCTCGCCGGCGAACTGCAGAATATCGACGACTACCGGGCGT
>JACCXL010000144.1 GCA_013697015.1 Chthoniobacterales bacterium
GTGATCGGCTGGAAGCACAATCATCGTGGCGCGGTGATCGCGTGCTGCCACCCATCCGGCACCGAGTGCGATGGCGGCGGCCGTATCACGTTTCGATGGTTCCGCGACAATGTTCTGCCGCGGCAGATGCGGTAGCAACTCGCGCACGGCCGCTTCCTGCTCGACGTTCGTGAGAACGAGAATTCGGTCGGGGGGGACCAGGCCATCCAGGCGCGCGATCGTCTCCTCCAGCAACGTCTGCTCCGAGATCAAGCGCAACAGTTGCTTCGGGCGCGCGCGCCGGCTCAGGGGCCAGAATCGCTCCCCACTTCCGCCGGCCAGGATCAGTGCATAGATAGAGTTCGGCATCGTTTACGGCAAACGGACCGCTCTCCGGCGGCGAGAATTTCCCGTTTCCTTTTCGAAAACGGCACGTATAAGGGTAAGCGATGTCTCTCTCGATATCCATTCCAAAAACCGCCGAGCAACTGCCGTTGGACGGCCTGCTCACGCTCATGCGCACAGCCTTCGGTTTGGGAGTGGGAATGCTAGTCGCGGATCGCATTCGACGTCCAGTGCGGCAGGCGACAGCCATTGCGCTCGTCTCCGTGGGCGCGCTCGCCGCTGTCCCACTGTTGGTGAAGGTGGCGATGGAACGAATCAATCGGCCGGAATCCGAGCGCGGCAGCCGAAAGCGCCTGCGATCGATCCGGGGCGATTCGGGTTATCCATCGGAAGACGACGTTTATTAGCCGGATGCCTGGCCGCGCGACCGCGGTCATGGCGCTTGCTTCATCCGGTCGAGCGGATTAAGCCTCCTTCGCATTTTATGGCTCAAATCGCGGCTGCCTCTTCTGAAACTTTGCGTGAGCGCTGCACGGCCATTCTGAAAGAGGAGGCAACGCTTCGGGAAGGCGGGGGCAAAGCCGGCCTCGAACGGCAACGCAAACTCGGACGCCTGCCCGCACGCGAGCGCATTGAGCGCTTGCTCGACCCAGACGTGCCGTTCTTCGAAGTCGGATTGTGGGCCGCCTACAAGATGTATCAGCAATGGGGGAAAATCGCCGCTGCTGGAACCGTCGCGGGCATCGGCAACGTCGCCGGCGTTCCGTGCATGATCGTTGCCAATGATGCGACCGTGAAAGCGGGCGCCTTCTTTCCGCAAACGGTCAAGAAGGTCATTCGCGCGCAACGGCTCGCCTTTGAATGCGGCCTGCCGTTGATCTATCTCGTTGATTCGGCCGGCGTTTTTCTTCCCATGCAGGATGAGATCTTTCCCGATGAAGACGATTTCGGGCGTATTTTCCGCAACAACTCCGTCATCTCTGCCGCCGGTCTTCCGCAGTTCGCCGCCATCATGGGCAACTGCGTTGCCGGCGGCGCGTACCTGCCCGTCCTTTGCGACAAAATTCTGATGACGGAAGGAAGCGGGCTCTATTTGGCCGGACCTTCTCTGGTCAAAGCCGCGATCGGTCAGGTGGTTGAACAGGAGGAACTAGGCGGAGCGCACATGCACGCGGAGATCAGCGGCACGGTTGATTTTTACGAAAAGGATGACTTCTCTTGTCTCGAGCGCCTCCGCGCGCTGGTCGCTCTCCTTCCAGAAGCGGAAGCCGCGAAGTCCGCCGCCCCGGCACCGTCGACAGCGCCGGCCAAAAGTCCCGACGCGATCTACGATCTCATTAGTCTGGATGGTCACAAACCGTACGATGCACGCGAGCTTCTTGCGTCGATCATCGATGCTGATTCACTCGATGAATACAAAGCCGACTATGGGAAGACACTCGTGACCGCTTATGCCCGCATCGGCGGGAAGCCAGTTGGAATCGTCGCCAGCCAGAGGGTGCAGGTCCGAACGAAGAAAGAAGGCATTCAGATGGGCGGCGTCATCTATGCGGACAGCGCAGACAAGGCGGCGCGCTTCATCCTGGATTGCAATCAAACCGGTCTTCCGATCATTTTTTTCCAGGACGTCACCGGTTTCATGGTCGGCCGGGATGCGGAACAAAGCGGTATCATCCGGAGCGGCGCGAAACTCGTAAACGCGGTCAGCAATTCAGTCGTGCCAAAGATCACGATCGTCGTGGGCGGCTCGTTCGGTGCCGGCAACTACGCGCTCTGCGGCAAGGCTTACGATCCGCGATTCATCCTCGCCTGGCCTAATTCTCGTTATGCAGTCATGGGCGCAGCGCAGGCGTCCGACACCGTCTTCAGTGTTCTGGCGCGAGCGCGCGAGAGGGGCGACAAAAAATCCACTCCGGAAGAGCTCGAGGAGCTGCGCGCCACGGTTAAGAAATCCTACGAGGAGCAAACCGATATCCGCTACGGTGCCGCGCGCGGTTGGGTCGACGCCATCATTCAGCCGCATGAGACGCGCGACGTTCTCATCCGCTTGCTCTCCTACGTTTTACGCCCGATGCCGAAAGCGCGCTTCCATACCGGGGTCGTGCAGGTCTAACGAGTAGTCGTTTTCTCCCCGGTAAACTCTTCAGCGATCGCACTGTTCATCGCGCCGACCGCAGCGAGTGCCTCCGCGAGTGGCAGATGGATTCCGCGCTGCGCGAGCGCACTCAGAACTTCCTCGGTCGGAATATTTCCAACCAATTCGTCCTGCGCAAAAGGGCAACCGCCCAGTCCACCAATCGCGGCATCGAACCGCCGGCAGCCCGCATCATAGGCCGCGAGAATTTTCTCGCGCGCCGCGCTGCGCGTGCTGTGCAGGTGCACACCGACTTCGCATCCATTCGTATCGCGGATCGCCGTCGTCACCACGCGATTGATCAGGTTTGGTTCAGCGGCGCCGGCGGTATCCGCCAGCGAGACAGATTGAATTCCCATCCGCCCGATCATTTGCGCTGCGTCGGCAACGGCGGCTTCGCTCCACGCATCACCGTACGGATTACCGAACGCCATGGAAATGTAGGCCACCACTTGCAATCCCGCGTCGCGCGCCCGATCCGCGATTCGCTTCAGAACTGTTTCATTCTCCTCACGCGATTGATTCTGATTCCTGCGCAGGAACGTCTCCGAGATGGAATACGGAAAACCGAGCGTCGTCACCGCCCCGGTCGCGATCGCGCGCTCTGCGCCTTTTTCATTCACGACGATGCCGATGATCTCCACTGCATCGTTTCGCCCGAGCAACCCAAGGACCTCTTCGCTATCGAACATCTGCGGGACAGCTTTCGGCGAAACGAAACTCACCGCATCGATGTGCCGGAACCCAGCCGCGACCAGCGCGCGCAAATATTCTACCTTCCGCTCGGTAGGAATGAAATGCTTCAACCCCTGCCACGCATCACGCGGACACTCGATGAGCTTGACGGATTCGGTCATGGCGGATGTTACTGACAGGACAACCTAGCTTATGCCAGTCGTCCTCATCGAAAAACAGTCCGCGCACATTACACGAGTGACGCTCAATCGTCCCGAGCGCCGCAACGCACTCACGATCGAATTGCTGACGGAACTGACTGCGGCCATCGATCTCGCTTCCGCGGACCCTGCGCAGCGCATTCTCATTTTACGTGGCGCAGGTCAGGCGTTCTGCACCGGTCTCGATCTGAAAGAAGCGGCCGACGAAAAGAAAGCGCACGCCACGGCGGAGATGGTTGCAAAAACGTTGCTCGCGATCAGCCAGACTCGTTTGATCACAATCGCGGTCGTGCATGGCGCGGCCGTGGCCGGTGGCGCAGGAATCATGTCGGCCTGCGATTTCGTCGTCGCGGCTGAGCGAACCAAGATCGGCTATCCCGAAGTGCGACGCGGTCTCGTCGCGGGATTGGTCATGACATTTTTGCGCCGGCAAGTGCGCGAACGCGACATCCGCGAGCTTTTGCTCACTTCCGAATTGATCGGCGCGGAACGCGCGCGCGCGATGGGTCTGGTCAATCGCGTCGTTCCGCCTAACGAGTTAGAAAGTGAAACGAAAAACATTACCGATGCGATTTTGGAAGGCGCGCCCGATGCGGTGACAAACACGAAACGTCTGATCGAAGAGCTTTGGTCAACTTCCGTGAAAGAAGATGTCGCTGTGGCGCTGCGTCATCATATGCAAGCGCGCGAATCGGCGGAAGCGCTGGAAGGCATCGCCGCCTTTAACCAGAAGCGCGCGCCAAGCTGGTCCCGATAGGGTGACGACGTCTCCGACAACGCGGGTGTTTTTGGTCCGGCATGGCGCCACGACGTTGAGTGCCGAGGACCGTTTTGCGGGCGCGACCGATGTGCCGCTTTCGGACGAAGGACGTGAGCAAACCCGCAGGCTCGCCCGCCGGTTGGCCTCTGAAAATGTCACGGCGGTTTATGCTTCGCCGCTCGGGCGCACCCTGGAGACGGCGCGAATTCTGGCCGAGCCGCATCGGCTCGAGCCGCAGCTGCGCGATGGCTTGCGGGAAATTTCACACGGCCGCTGGGAGGGCATGACACGACGGGAAGTGGATGAGCGTTTTCCGGATGAAGCTGCCGACTGGGAAAAAGATCCTTATACCTTCGCACCACTCGGCGGCGAAAGCGGTCTTGCCGTGACGGCCCGCGCCCTGCCCGCGCTGGTTGAGATCGTGCGCGAAAATCGGGGGGCCGGTGTCTTGATCGTTTCGCACAAGGCCACCATCCGGCTGCTCCTCAGCTCACTGCTCGGTTTCGATCCCCGCCGCTATCGCGATAATCTGGATCAGAGTCCGGCTGCCCTGAACATCGTCGATTTCAAAGATCCCGCACGCGCACGGCTCACTCTTTTCAACGACACGTCGCATTACGCGGAAGCTGGCCAGGCCGTCCCCGATATGCCGGAGGCGCGACTCTCGCGGTGGTGGAATGATCGTGCGCGCCCGGACGGGTAATCAGCTTTTGGCCACGGCGGTCGTGATGGGAATCCGGAACGCTTCGATTTGTTCTTTAATGGAATGCACGAAATTCGCCGCCCCGGTGCCGTTCACAACCCGATGATCGAAGGTGAGGGATAACGTGATCACTTCTGCCGCGGTCGATTTACGGCCCTCCACTGCCATCTCCTGGTGCGCCGATCCGACAAAGAGCGTTCCCACAGATGGCGGCACCACGATCGGCACCGCCGCGCGCACACCAAAGGCACCGAGACTGCTAATAACAAGCGGAGCGTTCACGGCATCAACGCGGCCGCCGCGGGTTTCCGCCACGGTTTCGTTGTAACGCTGCACGAAATCCGGCCACGCGCGCTTGTTCGCGCGTGTCACCACGGCGGTCGCAAGCCGGTCGCCTTCCAGCGAGACGGCGATGCCGAGATCGAACTCGTCGTTCTCCACAATGCTGTCGTCATCGAGCATCAAGCGGCGAAAGGGTGGATGCTGTTCCATCGCTTTCACCACCGCCCAGGCGACCATCACAGAAGGCGAGGCCGCATTTTTCGGATCGGCTTTTTTGGCAGCGGCGCGGGCCGAACTAATCGCATCCCAACGTGCATCGATTTGCAGATTAGCCGGGACGACGCGGCCGAGGCGGCGCGTAATCGTCGGAGACAAAGCGGGCTCAATTCGGCGCGGCACAGCGGCCCGGGATATTGATCGTTCCGCAGACGAGGCGCTCGCCTCCGCCGCGTCGGTAGAGCCGTTCCATTTTTCGTCTGGTGAAACTTCAGCCGCCGCTTCAAGCTGCTCGTCCCAGGAAGCCTCGCCGCTAAGGATTGTTCCGATCTCCTGGCCGATCTCCACCGTCGCGCCGACTTGCGTTTTCCATTCTCCCATCGTGCCGGCGAACGACGACTCAATCGGATAGACAGCCTTGTCGGTTTCGACTTCGCAGAGCGGATCATCCAGCTCGATCGGATCACCCGATTTTTTCAAGAGTGTGACGACTTTGGCATTGCGAATTCCTTCGCCCATTATCGGCACCGTAATGCTGTGCGCGCTCTGCTCGCTGCGCCGGTCCGTCACGTGACTTTCCGCCGTTTTCGCTACCGCGGCTTCCGCGCGTTGTTGCACCGGCGCGACGGCTGCACGTTCTCCGCGCATGGAGAGCGAGCGGCGGATCGCCGCAACGATCCGTTCCACATCCGGCAGAGCCGCGTATTCGTAAATCGGATTGTAACCGATCATCACGTTACCTTTGCTGACGAGCGTGGGCGGACTCACCATTTCGTTCCAGATATCCGGCTGACTGGCGATGTGGGTGATGATCATCTGACCCACGCTACAATTCTCCGTGTCCTCCTGGACGACGACGAGCCTCCCCGTCTTGCGCACAGATTGCTCGATCGCGCCGCGATCCCAGGGAGCGATCGAGCGAAGATCAATCAGCTCGAGGCTCGCTTCGGTGCCGAGCACTTCCAGCGCCTCGAGCGATTTTTCGACAGTGTTTCCCCATGCTACCAGCGTGACGTCAGTGCCGTGGCTGCGGATGCGGGCTTTGCCCAGCGGGACGGCACGAAGCGGTTCCGCTGATTCATGTTCAGCCCAGAGCAGATGTTTCGGAATTAAAATAAATGTCGGATCATCCGCGTGCATCGCCGTCCAGAGCAACCCGGCCGCATCTTCGGGAGTGCTTGGGATGGCAATGTTGATGCCGGGATAATGCGCAAGGGGCGCTTCGTTTGCCTGGCTGTGCCATAAGCTGCCACCAGGAAGGTACGCGCCGTACGGAGCGTAGATGACAACCGGGCAGGTCCACGTGCCAAATGAACGCCACCGAAGCGTCGAAAGGTTCGTCACGAGCTGGTTCCATGCGGGATTGATGAAGTCCACAAATTGCAATTCGAAGACTGGCCGCTTGCCATACGAAGCAAGGCCACACGCGACGCCTAGAATGGTCGATTCTGCGAGAGGCGAGTTGAAGACCTGTTCCGGGAATTCAGTCGAGAGCCGCTGCGTCAGGCGAAACACGCCGCCCTTCGGATCTTCGATATCTTGGCCGAAAATAATGCGGTTCCCATCCCTTTGAAGTCCCAGGCGGAGCGTTTTGTTAACCGTGTCGCCGATCCGATATTTCCCGGCTGGAAGTACTTCCTCGTCCAGTTGTGGAAGCTCGGCGATCACGTGCAACTCCAACTCGTCCGCCGCAGGATCGTCCTCCTTCTCGGCTGCAACGAATTCCTTCCGGATTCGCTCTTTGATCTCCTTGTCGAGCTTTTCGTACTCGTCCGCCGTGATCACTTTCTCGGCCAGAAGGCGCTCTTTCCATTTCTTCAGGGGATCGCAATGTTCGAGGTTCTGCAGCTCCTCCGCGCTACGGTAGAGCTTTTGATCGTCCGAGCTGGTGTGACTCGAGAGCCGCTCCATTTTGACCCAGAAAAATATCGGTCCTTTCCCACCGCGAAGATGAGCGATCGCCTCGGTCGCCGCTTCATGCACCAAATGCATGTCGGTGCCGTCAATCTCCCGCCAGTCGTTAGGCTGAAGCACTCCGATGGCGAGTGGATTGGTTTTTCGTGTCGGGCTGCTGATGCCGTAGGCGTTGTCTTCCACCACAAACAAAACCGGCAGCTGTTTTTCTTTCGCGAAGCAAACCGCTTCGAAGAAATCTCCCTGCCGGGTCGCCGCATCGCCGACCGTGGCGACGACAAAATTCGGTTTCCCATCGAGCTTCATGCCCCAGGCAACTCCACAGGCCGGGAGAAGCTGCGCTCCGGTCGGCGTCGGAACGCTCCAGATGTTGCGATCGGCATAACTGTAATGCGAGGGCATTTGGCGCCCGCCGCTCTGGCCTTTGCGTTTCGCCATGTAGTCGAGCGCGAGCTCGCGCGATGCTACCCCGCGTCCCAAGACCAGCGCGCGGTCACGGTAGTACGGGAAAATGTAATCGTCCGGCTCCAACGCGAACGAGATCGCGGCGAGCGCTTCATGGCCCATGCCGGAAACGTGGAAATGCCCTTTGCCCTGACGATTGAGATTTTGCTCCCGCAAATCGCCGTGCCGGCTTTCCAGCAGAATCGTGAGAAGGCGAAGTTTATCTTTGTTGCTCAATCCAGGCATAAACGGGCAGGGGATAATGGCGAGAAGCGCGACCGTAAGGGAAGACAGGAGCGCGCCGTTTGCAACGGCTTTTAGGCCGCTGTTCGGAGCCCGGCGATCATGCTACCCTCGCTGCCAATGAGATCCGCGCGGAGCAGGGGAGTGATCGAACGGTATCGCGCCTTTCTGTCGCTCTCAGAAACGATGCCAGTCATCTCGTTAGGCGAGGGGAGCACGCCGCTGCTTCATTCGCCCCGGCTGAGCGACATAGTGGGGCGCGGATGCGAGGTCTACATCAAGTACGAAGGGCTCAATCCAACGTGCTCCTTCAAAGATCGCGGGATGACACTGGCGGTGTCGAAAGCCGTGGAGCGCGGCGCGGGCATTGTCGTCTGCGCCTCCACCGGAAACACCTCCGCCTCCGCCGCCGCCTACGCCGCGCGTGCCGGGATCCGTTGCGCTGTCGTGCTGCCGGCGGGGAAAATTGCGAGCGGCAAAATGGTGCAGGCGATAGCGTATGGCGCGACGATTGTGGCGATCAACGGCAATTTCGATGATGCCTTGCGCATCGTGCGCGAGCTGGGCGGGCGCGAAGACTTCGCGATCGTGAACTCGATAAATCCAGATCGCATCGCCGGACAGAAGACGGCGGCGTTTGAGGTTGTGGACGAATTAGGCGACGCGCCGGCTGCTCATCTTCTGACGTTGGGAAACGCCGGAAATATCAGTGCGTACTGGGCCGGCTATTCCGAATATCACACCGCCGAAAAGTGTTCGCGCCGGCCGGCGATGCTCGGATTCCAGGCAGCTGGAGCGGCGCCGGTTTTTCATGGCCGCGTGATCGAAAATCCGGAGACGGTCGCCTCTGCCATTCGAATCGGGAATCCCGCGAGCTGGGAAACGGCGGTGGCGGCGCTGCGCGATTCAGATGGCGCCGTCGATGTCGTGACGGATCAGGAAATGCTGAGTGCACAGCGATGGCTCGCAGCAAAAGAAGGAATCTTCGTGGAGCCAGCCAGCGCAGCACCGATCGCGGGGCTTTTCAAAATCTGCGACGCAACTCGCGCGTCGCGTTATCGCCGCGATCAAATTCAGGACGGCACTGCACTGGTGTGTACGGTGACCGGTCATGGATTAAAAGACCCCGACATCGTGCTGCAAGAAGCGGCTGCGATCACGCCGATTCCCGCGGATACGGACGAAGTATTGCGCGCGTTGTCGTTCTGAACGCATCTGAGTTGACACCGTCGCGCCATCGGCGAAAACGATTCGATTCCGTGTCCTGCTCCTCTCCCAGCATCAGTTTCACTCCGCTATGCGTCTGATCGTGCAGAAATACGGCGGCACTTCGGTGGGCAACCCCGAGCGCATTCAGAATGTGGCGAAGCGTCTGATCGAGACCCAGCGTGAAGGTTGCAAAGTTGTCGCTGTAATTTCCGCCATGGCGGGCGTGACGGATGAGTTGGTCAATCGCGCCCGAGCGGTCTCGACCAATCCAACCGAACGCGAGCTGGATGTTCTCCTTGCCACCGGCGAGCAAGCCGCGATTGCGCTCACCGCGATGGCCGTCAACGCCCTCGGAGCGAAAGCTGTTTCGCTCACCGGCGCGGAAGCTGGCGTCGTGACCGACCGCGCGCACACGAAAGCCAGGATCGCTCACATCTCGCCGAAGCAGATCCATGAGTTGCTGGCGGATGATTACATTGTGATCGTGGCCGGTTTCCAGGGACAAACAGCCGAGGGCGAAACGACGACGCTCGGTCGCGGCGGTTCCGATCTGACCGCGATCGCGCTCGCGGGCGCTTTGAACGCCGATGCCTGCCAGATTTTTACGGACGTCGACGGCGTCTTCACATGCGATCCGCGCATTGTGCAGGATGCGCAAAAGGTAGACGAAATTGCCTACGACGAACTGCTCGAACTGGCGGGCGCGGGCGCGAAGGTCATGCAATCTCGCGCGGTCGAGTTTGCAAAAAAATTCGGCATCGAATTTGAGGTGCGGTCCAGCTTCAACCGCAGCCCAGGGAC
>JACCXL010000381.1 GCA_013697015.1 Chthoniobacterales bacterium
GGTGAAACCGCTTTCGGCGAAAAAGACCTTGTCGACATTCGAGATGGCCAGCTCGCGTCCGTCGACTTTGATGTGTTGGACCTTTTTCGTCATGCGACCCGCGTCAGTCTCTTTGCCGGAGACGCCCGGAGCAAATTCGCCGGCGCGCAGCGACTTCTCGCCGAGATAAGTGCGCGACCTTGGCCGCAGGATGGAGTAGGACTCTGCGCATGAAAGGAAGCGGCGTTGATAGCACGAAGTTCCGCGCCGCTTTCGTGCTCCTGTTGGTGCTCGCGGTCTCCGCACTTTTCCTCGCGGTGACCTGGCCGTTTCTGAAGCCGTTGCTGGTCGGCGCGATGCTGGCCGGGTTATGTCGACCGCTTTATCTTTGGGTGACGCGAGTCGTCGTCGGCCGCAGGTCTCTCGCCGCCGCGCTTACGCTGCTGGTGTTGTTCCTCATCGTGGCGGGACCGATCACCGCCTTTCTTGGACTGGTCGTAGCGCAAGCCCTGAATGTGAGCGAGCACGCGATTCCGTGGGTGCAACAGCATTTGGCCGCGGGTAATACTTTCAACGCGCACGATTGGCTGGTGCTGCGATTCCCCACTCTCGTCGACTACGTGCCGGACCAGGCACAAATCATGGAGTACGTCGGCACGGTGGCGAAATCTGCCGGCGGATTTCTGGTTGCGAGTGCCTCAAGCATGACTGCCGGGACAGCTGCGTTTCTTCTCGATCTGTTCGTCATGATCTACGCGATGTTCTTCTTCCTGCGCGATGGCGAGGCGATCCTGGCGAAGATCCTATTCTACACGCCACTTGATAATCAGGACGAGAAGCGCCTGCTGGAACGCCTCGCCTCAGTGACTCGCGCGACAGTGAAAGGAACGCTGGTCATCGGCATTCTCCAGGGTGCGCTCGCGGGCGTGGGGTTCTGGGTCGCCGGACTGGATGGCGCGGCATTTTGGGGAACGGTGATGACCATTCTCTCCGTGGTCCCCGGGATCGGCGCGGCGCTGATTTGGGTTCCGGCGGTGATCTATTTGTTCATCACCGGGCAGGCCTTAACCGCCACGCTATTGCTGGCTTGGTGCGCCGCGGTCGTCGGGACGATTGATAATATTTTGCGCCCAAGGCTGGTGGGTAAGGACGCGAAGATGCCCGATCTGCTCATCCTCATCGGGACGCTCGGCGGACTTTATCTCTTCGGGCCAATCGGATTCATCGTCGGACCGATTGTGTGCGGCTTGTTCCTGACCGCCTGGGACATTTACGGGATCACGTTCAAGGATGTGCTTCCGCCGGTGAGGATTGTTAAGACAAGCGACTGAGCGTTTCGTCCACGAACTTCTCGATCACGGCGAGTATGCGGCGATCGAGGTCGTCCTGAGTTTTACCGCTTCGTTTCAACTCGGTCCTGGTTACGCATAACGAGTGATCGCCTCCTTGGACGACGTGCAACTGATTCGGCGCTTTCATCTCCGGCCGGATTTGCTTGAGCAACTCCAGCGGACAAAGCGGATCGCGCGTCCCTTGGATGAAAAGAATTGGTGCAGAGATCTCTCGCAGCACTTTGTCGCGCAGTTTCGTCGGATCACCGCCACCGCAGAGTGGATAGCTCAGGCAAACCAATGCGCTGACTGCTTCCTCCAGCGAAACGTGGCAGCCGATGCGCGAGCCCATGCTTTTGCCGATGAGAATCGTGGGTCCGTGGTGCACCTGGCGAGCCCGCTGCAGCGCCCCGCGATGCGCCGCGATCAGTTCAGACAAACGGTCGGGGCGCCGCTTTCCCTCCAACATATAAGGATAGTCGAAGGTCGAGACTTCACCGACCGTCTGCAGCAACTGCCGCCAGTGTTGCATCCAGCGATGCGAGGAGGGCGCGCCCGCGCCGGGGGCAAAGAGAAAAAGCGGCCGCTGCATGGGACAACTCTTAGCAGAAGCTCGCGAAAAAACGTACCGTGCTGGCGCGCTCCTCTCGGACCTGGCGTGCGTTTCTGGGGTAACATGGTGCAAACATCTCGAGACCCATAGTTTTCAGGCGGCGGCATAGTAGAGGTATTTTTGGAACCCTGAGAACACGTTGTTGATTTGGTCGGGACTGCCGAGATCTGCGACCGCATCGGAGATCGCGTTGTTGTACTTCAAGCGCAGTAATGGCGTGAGCTTTTCCGTGGCCAGCTCGTCGACGCCG
>JACCXL010000002.1 GCA_013697015.1 Chthoniobacterales bacterium
GAGTTGTAGGATTTCGGCCAAACCGCGCGGTCTGTGAAATCCTCGGGGAGCAGAGCTTCATGATAGAATCGGAAAATCAGCACCGATCGGCCGTCTGCGGCAAAATTCTCGGAAACGGCGCTTGGAAATCGGAGGGCTCAAAACAATTTACTTCTTTTCGACAAAAATCACTTGCGCGCATCCCCAATTGCATGGATATGGGCTGCTCCCAATGCGAAAAACTACCCTCCTCGTTATTCTCTGTGGCTGCGCTCTGCTTGTATCTGCGACGGCAGGTTACGGGCGGAATGGCGCTGCCGCTGAGTCATTTACGTCCCAAGATGCGAGGGGAAAAACGATCTCAGCTTCGCTCGCCGGTGTCGCTGAGAAGCACAAGTTGACCAATCCGATCGCGCACGTTGATCCGGCGCTCGATCCGAAATTAACCCGGGCAGCCACGATCGCGCAGGAGCGTGCGAATGCGCACTCCAAATCGCGTTGCTGGCATTACGTGAAGGATGCGCTCGTCGCCTCCGGCGTGGTGGCTTCGCGTCCGGCTACGGCCATGGCAAAGCAGGCGGGTGACGATCTCGTGCGCAACTACGGTTTCAAAAAGCTACCGATCAGCGATCCGTTCGCGGCTCCGGTCGGCGCGGTGCTCGTCTACAATGCTTCCGGTTCAGCGGGCCATGTCGAGATTCGGACCGAAGACGGATTTGCGAGCGATTTCCGCGCGAAAATTCCGTCACGTCGGCCGCTTATCGGGATTTACGGAAAAGCATAGTGTTTTAAAAAACGCTTGCGGCGGGTGCGGAGGTTGCTCCATAAGAAGCGCTTCCGTGGCTAAATTTCCCATCTCTACAATCGCAGCAGTCTTTGGGTTTGCGTTTTACGCAAGCCCCGCCGTCGCGGAGACCCCGGGCGCTGCGACAAAACGCTTCGTTTATAAAGATCCCTCGGGGAAGGAAAAATCCGCGGAGGTGATGACCACATACCAGCCGAAGCAGATCGTGCATCCATTCGCGAGGATAGATCCTAAAATCGATCCGAGGTTGCGCCGTGCCGCTTCCATCGCGGAAGAACGGGCGCATGCGCATTCCCGTTCCCGCTGCTGGCATTATGTGAAGGAGGCGCTGGTCGCAGCCGGCGCGGTGAATTCTCGACCCAAGAGTGAGTTTGCGAAAGAAGCCGGCGCCGAACTGGTGGCAAATTACGGATTTAAAAAGGTCGCCGTTCGCGATCCGTATCTCGCGCCGGTCGGGGCAGTTCTTGTCTATGGCGCCGGGCGCGCTCCCGGGCATGTAGAAATGCGGACAAAAAACGGCTTTGTGAGCGATTTTACTTCGAAGACGCCGTCGCGCCGGCCGCTGCTCGGCATTTACACGAAAACGTAAAATTTCGCGCGCTCAGCGGGCGGGCGCATCACTCAAAACGCCATCCCCGGCACGCGGTTGAGCGAGAGAGTGTTGCTGGCGTCCCAGCCAGAGAGAGATCAGGCACCATCCCGCTGCAAGTGGCGCGGCGACGAAACTGATACCGGTCATGCCGAGGCCGAGCCATGTGAAAAGCGGATAAGACCAGGCGCCGATCTGATCGCCCGCGCGGTAGACGAAAGTGTCGATGAAGCTCTTGGCTTTGTATTTATCCTCGCGTCGCAGAACGGTGAAGAGGACTTCGCGCGCGGGCCGCGTGATCGCGAAGTTACCGGCGCGGCGCAGCGTTTGAAACAACGCGAGGAGCGCGAGCACCGGCATAAAGCCCATCGCGAGGAAACCGATCATGCTGAGCAGAGGCAAGAATGCGAGCGTGAGACCGACGCCGAACCATTTCAGCAGGCGCCCGGTGAGAAACAATTGCACGATCAGCGTGACCATGTTCACCGAGACATCCAGCCAACCGAAGAAGGCGGTGCGCGCGGCGCGATCATGGAATTGATGCGCGGTGATATCGGCCTGTTGAAAATAGACCAGCGTGGAGCTGATGGCGTACAACAGCACGAACGCACAAATGCCGAGCAGATAGGGCGATCGGAACACGTGCGAGATCCCCGAAATTATTCCGCCGCCAATAGGCTGCTCAGCGGTCGCATCGGTTGTAGGGCGTTTCTGTGAAACGCCATTCGCGAGCGGTGATTGCGCGTCGGCATCTGACACAGATGCCCTACAATCGCGGCGGAAATCGCCAGGAAAAAATCGTACGCACCATGCGCCGGCTTCGAGCATGGCGGCCGAGACGATGAGCAGATTGACCGCTCCGATTTTCTTGACGAGTGCCGCCGTGAAAATCCCGCCGACGATTCCGCCGAGCGTGCCACCGACGCTGATAAAACCAAATAGCCTTTTGCCTTGGTCGCTATTGAAGATGTCGGTCATGAACGCCCAGAAAACGGTGACGACAAAAAGATTAAAGACGCTGACCCAGACAAAGAAGGCGCGGCCGACCCAGATATTTAGCGGGGACGTACGCATAAGGAGATAAAAGAGCGCGAGGTTCGCGATGAAGAAACGGTAGGCGATCGGGATAAATTTCCGGCGCGACATGCGCGCGACGATCGCGGAAAAAAGAGCGTTGGCGACGAGCATCGCGGCGAGCGTACCGGTGTACATCCAAGGGAGATTATCGAGTCCACCCGCCGCGCCAATGTCGTCGCGGATCGGGCGGACGACGTAATAGCTGCCGAGGACAACGAAATTGAACGCGAACGCGAGCGCGAGCGCCCGAAGTTCGTCCGGACGGGCGTCTACGATCTTGCCGCGAAAACGGGCCCATGGTGAGGTCATGAGAAAGCGGCTCCAAACCGGCGCTGCACGACCGCCGCGGCCTGACGAGTGCATGGAGTGTTCGTCCGGAATAGGACCAGTCGGCCTTCTCCGCTGAGCGATGCGAAGCTTACTTGGCCTCTCGGTGCCACTCGGTGAGCAGTGCGGTCTCCCGTTCGGGTGCCAGACCCGCTTTGAGCTTCCCCTGGCGCTCCGGCGGCAATTTTGCGAACCAGGCCAGGGTGTCGCGGGCGGTGTCTCCCACCGGACGGAAGGTCAAGCCTTTGTCGAGTGCACGCTTGGTGCTGATCTTTGAAAATCCGGCCATCTCGCCCGCCGGCGGAATCCAAACCGGCATGTCCGACCACGGTTCGACTTTTTTCTTTGCCAGGAAGTCGGCGCTCGCCCAAGTGAAAGTCGCGTTCGATTTCAACGCTGCCTTGATGCCGTCAAGCATCTGACCTGTGGAAAGCGTCGTCGCTGGGCCGGTCGCGTTGAATATCCCGGTCTCGGCGTTCTCCACCATGCGAATGGTCCACTCAGCGAGATCGCGCGAGTCGATGATTTGCACCGGATCAGAGGGATTGCCGGGCGCAAGAACTTCGCCTCCGCGCTCGATGCGGACCGGCCAATAGGTAAAACGATCCGATTCGTCGCCCGGTCCCACAATCAAGCCCGGTCGAATGACGAGCGTCTTCGCGGGGAAGTGCTTCTCGGCCTCTTTCTCCGAGAGCGCCTTGAGCGGGCCATAAAGCTTGAAGCCTGATGCCTCGACCGTGGCGCGCGTTTCCTTCATCGCGTCAGGCCCTTCGTAGGCAAGAAGGGCGCCGTTTTCGTCCATGTCTGGCTTGCTGTTGTCGGCAAAAACAGAAATGGTGGAGACGAAAACGTAGCGATCGACATTCCCCTTCAGTACTTCCGCCGCATCGCGCACCCATGCGGGCAGCATGGTCGGATTATCAATCACGAC
>JACCXL010000155.1 GCA_013697015.1 Chthoniobacterales bacterium
TGAGGCTCGGCCAATCCACCTGCGTCGCGCGCTTCAACTGGCGCGGTCGCGCGTCGCTCAGGCGCGGAATATCCGGCCACAACAGCACGTAGCCCGTTTCATCGAGCCCGCGACGTCCGGCGCGACCGAACATCTGCAACAGCTCATCAGGTTGCACCTGGCGTTCGAAATTGCCGGCCAGATAACGCGTGCCGGTGATGAGGACGGAACGCATCGAAAAGTTGATCCCGGCTGCGAGTCCCATGGTGGCGACCACTACGTCGAGTTGCCCCGCTTTCGCGAGCGGCTCGATTAATCCGGCGCGAGCCGCGTAGCTGAGCCCGCTGTGATGATAGGCGACACGGTTTCGCAACATCCTGGCCAGCTTCTTGCCGGCGACCGCTTCCTGCGCGGCGGAGAGGGTGAGCGGATCACGCGGCGGCAACGAAGCCGCGATTGCTTGGGCCATTTCTTCGCTCGCGTTCCGGCGAGGCGCGAACACCTGGACCGGTGCGAGGTCGGCACGCAGGGCTCGCCCGATCATGCGTGGCCAGAAGCTTCTGCTCTGCACAAATGCGGAGTCGGGAAGTGCCTGGAGATCAACTTGCTCAAGCGGCACCGGCCGCTCGTTGTGCGAAACGAGCACCGCGTCGCGTCCGATGCGTTGCAGCCATGCGACGATGTCCTGAGGATTTGCGACGCTGCCGCTGAGCAGGAGTAACTGCGTTTCGGGCGGAGCGAGCGCGAGCGCGAGTTCGTAGTGCACGCCGCGCACGGGGTCGGCGATCATCTGGTATTCGTCGATCACGAGGAGCTGGGGACCGTTGCGGCGACGAAAGCGCGCGCGTTGGGTTTCGAGTGTGGCGACGACAACCTTCGCGTCGGTGTTTAACGCGAGATCACCGGTGGCGATGCCGACGTCCCAGCCACGGGCCCGCCATTCCGCCAGTTTGTCGTTCGCGAGCGCACGCGTGGGGACGGTAAACACCGCCTGACCTTTCAACGCCGGATAGAGCAGCTCGAAAATGTAAGTTTTGCCCGAACCAGTCGGCGCTTGGACAATTATGTCTTGTCCGCTTTGCAATGCGCGCACCGCCTCCTGTTGCCAGAGATCGGGCACGACCAGATTGATTTCGAGCCCTCGCGCCATCGGAGAAGAAACGTTCGAAAGACTCAGTGTTCAAGGCGCACCCGCTGAAGCGTGCGGGGGGCTGAAAAACGCAGGCAGCTCCGGCTCAGAAAAAGGATCGCCGCGGCGCACAGAGCGAGGCGCATCCGTTTGTTGCTCGATTCCGCAGGAAGACGGGCGGTGTTACTTTGCGCCGAGGAGCATTTCTTTGAACGATCGCTCGGACGACGCTGCCGCCACTCTCGTCGCTAGGGTAGCATGATACGTGTGACAGGTGATGCATTCGGCGACCACTTTTCCCTTTGGACTGTGACACGTCACACAGTCGGCCTTTGCCGGCATGAGTACATCTGAGCTGGCCGTGCTGGAGCCGGCCCGATGGCATTCCGTGCAACGGATGCTCAGGTGTTTCGCATGATCGAATTTGGCCTGCGGCATCCAACGATCGACGAAGATCGGCTTCGTGATGGCGGGCGGCCCTTGCGCCGCCGCCGGTTTTACTTCGTGGCAGAAAGCACAACCGTAGAAGGACGAGCCGGCCGGAGTCATTGCTCCCGGCTGCGTCTTGTAGGGATTGGTCGTGAAAAAGATCTGGCGCTCGAAATCCTGCCCGGAACGAACGCGTTCGCGCAGCTGCGTCATCTGGCGTGCCACGAAATTCTGCACGTCCAATTGCCTAACGAGTCCGCGCCTGGCCGCCAACTGCGCGTATTGCGCCGGCAGGCTCTGGAGAAATCCGCGAATCGCATTCGGATCGCCGTGCGGCAAAGTTAGCTCAGGGTTTTTCGCATCGAACTGCAGGGAGTGACACGTCTGACAGTTGGCCGCGAAAGTGACACGTTGATAGTAGCGGCCGGCGAGATCGGGTTTGTGGCAGAAATTGCAATCCAGCCGCCGGCCCTGCACTTGGGGGATATCCGCGGCTTCGTGCCGTTGATGGTTGAACCGTAAAACATCGGGATCGCGCGCCTTCTCGTAATCCAGTTGGAACTCCGGGTGCCCCGCGGCGAAAGAGGAAAATACCTGGGTGTATCCGCGTGCCGGTCGCGGAAGTTCGAAGGCCACGCGCTGCCCGGCTGCGCGCGCCGCCCGCGTGCGCAGGTGAAATTCGCGCGGCGGTATCTGTGCGCCTCTCTGTGCCGCAGCCTCCATCACCCCGGCATTCTGATGACAGGAGAGGCAGTTCGAGGTCGACACCAGTTTCATCGGGCCGGGGCCCTGATGTTCCTGATGGCAAGCCGAGCACGATCGATTCTGCACCACGTTCGGCTCATGCAACGTATGTTGTTGATGACACTGCTCGCAGCGGCGATCGAGCGCTGCGAAATCGATTCCGCCGCGGAAGCGCTCCAATGTCCGGTGCGACCAGCTCGTGAACGTGGCACCCTGCGGGGCGACGGCGCTATCGTGGCACGAAGCGCAATTCTCCGCGATCGTGGCGTGGTTGACTGAGATCGTGCCCGCGCTGAAAAAAACCTCCCGGCCACCGCGCTCGTAGAGAAACGCCGCCAGCAAACCTGCGACCAGGATGACGCCTCCCACCCAGAAGCGGGCCCGGCGCCACAGATGCTTCTTATTGTAGTAGCCGAGATTGCCTTTGTAGCGCTCGGCGATCTGTTTTTGTGTGCGTCCCGGCCCAGCCATGACAGCGGATCAATAACGGAAGAGCGTCACCCAGGCGTGCCAGAACGTCATGATGAGCAGGAGAAACGAAATCGGCACATGCACGAAAAGCCAGCCGTGCAGCCAATGCTGCAGCCGCGCCTGTAGATCGAGCATCCGGCGTTCATCACACCAGGCC
>JACCXL010000030.1 GCA_013697015.1 Chthoniobacterales bacterium
CGACCGGATTGCTCGGGCCGCTCGGGACGGCCGGTCTCGTCTTGTTGCTCGTCATTTTCATGCTTTTGAAGCGCGAAGATTTACGGGGCCGAATGATTCGCTTGATCGGGCAGGGCCGAATCAGCGCGACGACGCGGGCGATGGACGACGCCGGCAGCCGGGTCGCCCGCTATCTCGCGATGCAGCTCCTGGTGAACGTAAGCTTCGGCATCTGCATCGCGGTCGGGCTTTATTTTATCGGCGTACCGAACGCCGCGCTCTGGGGCGCGTTTGCCTCCATCATGCGTTTTATCCCCTACATCGGCGCGTGGATCGCGGCCGCGGTTCCGTTCCTCGTGTCGTTTGCGGTCTCCACGAATTGGATCGCTCCGATCCTCGTGCTCGCGCTCTTTGTCGTGCTCGAATTGATTAATGCCAACGCGCTCGAGCCCTGGCTCTACGGCGCGAGCACTGGCGTCTCGTCGATGGCGCTCATCGTCGCCGCGGTGTTTTGGACGTGGCTCTGGGGACCCGTCGGTCTTTTGCTCTCCACTCCGCTCACGGTCTGTCTTGCAGTCATGGGCCGGCATGTGCCGAAGTTGCAATTTCTGAGCGTGCTCTTGAGCGAGGAGCAGGCGCTCGCGCCGCACGAGGAATGTTATCATCGGCTGCTCGCGTTCGGTTTGGATGAAGCCAATGACCTCGCCGAAACGTATGTGAAAGTGAAAGCGAACTCGCTCACTTCGCTTTACGATTCCGTCCTCATCCCGACGCTGACCCTCGCGGAGATGGACGCGCAACGCGAAGAGCTCGATGCGGAGCAGCGCTCCGCGATTCATCAGCACGTTCACGATATCATCGAGGATCTCGGCGCGGCGCCACCGCCGCCGTCGCAGGTGGAAGCGGACAAGGCGGTAGCCGAGCACACTCCTTTTCCCCTCTCGGCCCCCACGTGCCGCGTGCTTTGTCTGCCCGCGCGCGCGCATCGTGACGAACTCGCCGGAGAGATGCTCGTGCAGCTGCTAAAGCAACAAGGATTCGACGCCGGGAACGCCTCTGCGGCGCTCAGCAGCGACGAACTCATCGCCCTGGCGGTGAAATCGGACGCGGAAGCGCTCTGCATCTCCGTCGTCGCGCCTTCCACGCTCATACATGCGCGCTACCTGAGCGCGAAATTGCGCGCCCGTTTGCCGCGGGCGAAGATCGTGGTCGGAATCTGGGGCGCGACGGAAAACATGGCCAGCGCCGGGGAACGGCTGCGCTCTTCGGGTGCGGATGAAGTGGTTATGTCACTCGCCGAGGCGGTCGTGCAGCTGGCGAAATTTTCCGTCGCCATTACCGACGAGATGATTCCTGGCGCGATCCCGGAGAACGAAGCAGATCGTCTCAAAGAGCTGGGGCGCTTGCGCCTAACGAACGGAGCGCACGACGAAGCTTTGGATCCAATCACGAAAAAACTGGCGCGCGTGTTTGAGGTGCCGATTGCGCTGATCAACTTTATCGATCGCGATCATCAGTGGTTTAAATCACAGGTCGGGTTGCCCGAAGAGCTCGCGCAAACCCAGCGCATGCCGAGAGAACTTTCGGTCTGCGGCCACGTTGTCGCGAGTAACGACGCGCTCGTCGTCGAAGATCTGGCCCGCGACCGAAGATTTGCCAATAACCCGCTCCTCAAAGAGCGCGGCCTGCGTTTTTACGCCGGCGTTCCGCTGCGGAGCAACGGCCTCCCCATCGGCTCCCTCTGCATCCTCGATACCAAGCCACGCCGCATGACCGAACACGAAAAGCGTTTATTGCAGATAATCGCCGAGGACGTGATGGAGGAAATCGAACGCCGCAACCGCGCCACGTCGCCTGCTCTCGTGAGCTGATCGTCTCGCGCAGAGAAGCAAACCGTCAGCGTGCCTTCTCTCGCCGATCTTAAAACAATTCGAGCTTCGGAGACTGATCTCTATTTAACCTTCGTCGACGGTTTTTTGAAACCACGCATTCGCCAGTGACGGTGGATCATTACACTGCTCTTGGCCTGGACCGGCGTTGCAGCGGCGCACAAATCCGCGCCGCTTATCGCTCGCTGGCGAAGCGACTACACCCGGACGTGAATCCGAACGCGGCCGAAGCTGTCCGGCAGGTGCAGCAATTGAACGCTGCACACGAGATTCTAAGTGATCCGCAGAAACGCCGCGCGTATGACCGCGAGCGCGCTGAAACGGACAGGGCGGCGCGCAGCACCTCCAGGATTGCGCGCCACATCTCGCAGGATGTAAGAATCCGAATCGAAGATCTCTTCCGTGGCGCAAACCTCGACGTGCGAGTGAGCGATCCTGCGAACCGTAACATCGAAGAGCGCTACGAACTTCACATTCCGGCCGAGACGGCGCCAGGCACGCGTTTTCGACTCTCTCGCGATGCGCCGTTTGAGGGCGGCTTTGTGCAGCTTCGCCTTCGTGTTCTTCCCGATTTCAGGTTCAAAATGCGTGGCTCCGATCTGCATTGCGAAATGCGGATTGATGCGCGCCGCGCGACCGCGGGCGGCGTGGAAACAATCGCTCTTCCCGGCGGCAGGCGTGTGACGGTCAACCTGCCACCCGGCGTAGGCCGTGGTGAACGAATCCGTATCTCCGGCGCGGGATTGCCGCGGCCTCGGGGCGGCCGCGGCGATCTCGTCGTTCGAATTGCCTACCGCCTGGCCGCGACAGTTTCGCGCCGGCCCGCCACTGATCATTGACTCGTTAGGCAAACGATTTCAACCAGCGCCCGCCGGTGTGAAATTAGCCACGCAGCGCCTTGGTGAAACGAACCAGTTCCGCCGCGACCTGTTCGATCCGTTCCGCAATCTTCCTGTCCTTCAGCG
>JACCXL010000031.1 GCA_013697015.1 Chthoniobacterales bacterium
GCCTGTGATTGAACGCGGAAAACGAGCCGATCATCGTCTTTCTTACGGTGTGCAGTAAAGATCGGGCGACGATCTTCGCCTTGGATGCGCACAAAATGTTCTGTTGCACGCCTGGTGCGAAGCGAAAACATGGCTTGTGGGCGTTACGTCATCATGCCGGATCACGTTCATCTCTTTTGTGCGCCGGCCACATTCGCGGCTGAGCCGCTCGGGCAATGGGTTCGCTATTGGAAGACGCTTGCCTCACGCAACTGGCCGCGTGCGAATGAACAACCAATCTGGCAACGCAACTTTTGGGACACGCAATTGCGAAGGCACGAGAACTATGATGCCAAGTGGGATTATGTGATTCTTAATCCGGTGCGCGCGCGGCTCGTGCAACGCGCGGAAGACTGGCCATTTCAGGGCCAGCTCAACGAGCTTCGCTGGTGATCTGGAGGGGCACGCGCCGTCGTGCCCGTTTTGGTCGGGGACACGACAGCGCGCGTCCCTCCAAGTTCGCGGCCGATCACTGCCATCAAGCCGGGCGTGTCCGAGAACGAACGAGGTCACGGGCGACGGCTGACCGAGCAGCGCGCAGAGATCGTTGAAATGCTCCTGATAAGCGGCCGTTTCTTTGCCGGAAAACTTCGCCGATTTTCGTTTAAACTCGGCCGGAGTCATCGCTGGGAACCGAACGCAAACTCGCCGCCGACGACCGTCAACACGCGGCGCTCGTTCGTCATGTCGAGCGAAATCGAGACATCTCTCATTGTTCTTCTACGGAGGAGAGATTCCTCGACAGGCTTGGAATGACAAAGGTCATTGCCGATCTTCGAAAACAGTCTCGCCCCCGATCACCGTCATCACGCAGCGCGTGTTTAGAATTTCCGGTTCTGGGATTTTCATGATGTCGGCGGAGAGGACAGTGAAATCAGCGAGTTTGCCGGGTTCGATAGCGCCTTTGTCGATTTCTTCGAAGGCGGCGTAAGCGGCGTTGACCGTAAACATCCTAAGCGCCTGCTCGCGCGTGACCGCTTGCTCGGAGTGCCAGCCTTCGCGCGATTCGCCTTTAGTGCTTTTGCGAGAAATGGCGGCGTAGAATTCGATCATCGGCTCGCCGCGCTCGACCGGCGCGTCGGAGCCGCCGCAGACGACCGCACCGGTTTTGAGGAAGCTATTCCACGCATAGGCGCCGGCGAGCCGGTCGATCCCCAAACGCGCGGGCGCGAAAAACAAATCGCTGATCGCGTGCGACGGCTGCATGGAAACAATCACGCCGAGGCGGGCGAAACGCGGGATGTCTTGCCCGCTCAAGATCTGCGCATGCTCCACGCGCCAGCGCGGCTCCCGTATCTTCCGTTCGTTAGGCGGCACGGTTTGAAAGGCCCGTTCGTACAAGTCGAGAATGATGCGATTGGCACGGTCGCCGATGGCATGCGTCTCAACCTGGATGCCGCGCCGGAGCGCCTCCTGAAATAATGGCAACAACTCCGCTTCCTTTTGCGTGAGGAAACCTGAAGTGTCCGGCCTGTCGGAATACGGCGCGAGTAAGGCCGCCCCGCGCGAACCGAGCGCGCCATCGAAAACCACCTTGATCGTGCGCTGGGTGAAGTGATTGCGGTACGCGTTCAAGGTCGGCCCTTCCTCTAATAATTTTTGCGCCGCTGCGCCTGGGCCGTAGGCGGCGTTGTAGATGCGCAATTTGACCTGGCCGGCTTCGTTAGCGCGGCGGAGCAATTGCACGTCGGACAACTCGCTGCCCGCGTTCTGAATTTCGCACCAGCCGAGCGCGATCTCGCGCTGAACGCCTAGTGACAACGCTTTTTCGCGCTCTGCCTCGGCCGGTTTTGGAATTTTGGATTCGACAATGTCCTGCGCGTTGTCGAGCAGCATGCCCATCGGTTCGCCGCTGTCGTCTTTCAGAATCTCGCCCCCAAACGGGTTGGGCGTGGCGCGCGCGATTCCGGCGATCTTTAAGGCGGCGGAGTTTACCACTGAAGCATGACCGTCGGCGCGTGTGAGATAGACCGGATTAGCGGGCGCGATTTTGTCGAGATCGGCGCGGGTCGGAAATTGCGGCGGCTTCCAGAACGTCTCGATCCAGCCCCGGCCCGTAATCCATTGGCCGCGCTCCGTTTTGGCGACGCGCTCCTGCACCTTCGCGAGAAAAGCCTCGAATGAATTCGCGCCCTCGAGATTCATTGTCATCTCCCGCTCGCCGATGCCGAAGATGTGGCAATGCGAGTCGGTCAAACCCGGCACGACCGTGCCACCGTGCAGGTCGATGACGCGCGTATGGTTGTCCCGGAATTTTTGCGCGTCCGCGTTCGACCCAACGAATGCGATGCGATCGCCTCTTACCGCGACCGCTTCGGCGTGCGGCTGCCGCTCGTTCACAGTATAGACGCTGCCGTTGCTGAAAATGACGTCCGCAGGTTCCGCGGCGCTAATCGGGCGCGCAATTAGAAGCAAAACAGCAAGCCAGCGCACGACTCCAGTTTTTGTGTCATTCCGAGCGAAGTCGAGGAATCTCTAATTTTCCAAGCCAGGAAATCAGAGACGTCTCGACTGCGCTCGCCATGACAAGGCCAGATTTTACAACGGTGCAGATTTTCCGTATGAGAAAGATTGGCGCACGTTTTTTTGCCGCGAACTGCGCCTGCGCACGAATTTTCTTTTGCCAACGTAGTCTCGATTTATAGAGTTCTCGCCTCTTGCGTCGTGCCCATTCAACTTCAACCTCCCAATCTCTGAGCGCCGCACGTCCTCTCCTTCATTTTTGCGCGTTTTTAGGGTGGCGACGGCCGCGGCAAAGCGAGACTGGTTGTTGATCCGTCATGGCGAATTTCTTTCCGAAATGGTCGAACTGGCTGCCGCTCAAGATTGCGGTCTGCGGTGTTGTGACCGTTCTCGGTTTGACGG
>JACCXL010000036.1 GCA_013697015.1 Chthoniobacterales bacterium
TGCTGTAGGCGAGCAAAACGCCTACGGCATAGATCGCGAGATAACGCACCGTAATGTCCTTGAACCATTGACAGAGAGCACAGGCCAGCAACCCGATGGCAACGGCGGCTTCGTAGCGTCCGATTAGCATCAGCCAGTACCACCATTTCTTTTCGTGCCCGTTGCCGTTGCTTCCTGTTTTGAACCAGGCGTCAAAAGTTTTGTAGAGTCCCTTTACTCCGCTCCAGTGAAAGAACGTGCCCGAGTAGAATAACACGATCGCAGCTACGCCGGCGATAATTACGATCGAAAGATCCAGGTAACTCCAGGTCTGCCGTGCCGGTTTTGCGTTCGAGGAACGGGTGATCTGGTGTGAAAGCCATGCGGCGAAAGTCGCAATCACGGCGCAGCCGATATGGATAATGTAGGTCTCCTTTGTCAGGATCATGCCAGCAAGACCCATCCCTGTGCACCAAAGATAGCCGGAGGTTCCAAGTTTCCAGAGCCCGAGTAGTCCGAGGATGAAGAGCATGGAGAAGAGCAGCAGCCAGACTTCGTGGATCGAGTAACGCCCGTAGAAGACGAAGCCGGGAGATACCGCCATCGCCAGTGCCGCCAGGCGGCTGGCGTTGCGCCCAAAAATAGGTTCGAACTTCAGCGCCAGATAGATAGAGGCGATGCTCGCGCAAACTACCGGGAGGCGCAGCGCCCAGAGATTTCTCCCGAACAAGGTTTGGGAGAGAAAGAGAATGTAGAAGTGCAGCGGCCCGTGGTAGTTCGTCGGATCGTATTTGTAGAAGCCGTTCTTCGTCATTTGGTCGACGAACCAGCCATTGATCCCCTCGTCGAAATGCGGCGGTTTGATTCCGAGAAGAAAGAACCGGAGGAACGCGCCCAGCGCCAGGATCAGCCACGGAGTCCAATCCGTCGCCGCGAGGCGTGCCTGCCACTGCTCGAAGCGATCCCCCTCCACGGGAGAATCTCCTCGCGCGGCGTCATCGCCACTGCTAGTACGCCCTGCGATGCGCATTCTCGTGACCGGTGGCTGTGGGTTCATCGGAAGCAACTTTATTCGGTATATTCTGGAACATTACAAGCCGGCGTCGGTCAGCAATGTGGACGTGCTGACGTATGCCGGAAATCTCGCGAACCTCGACGGCGTCGCACAGGAACACGGCGAGCGCTACGACTTTTTCAAGGCTGATATCGCGAACGCCGATCAAATGGATGCCTTGATGACGGAACATCAGTTCTACGCCGTCATCAATTTTGCGGCTGAATCGCACGTCGATCGGAGCATCAATTCGCCGCAGAATTTCATTCACACGAATGTGGTTGGCACGAGCGTGCTGCTGGACTGTGCCCGGCGGCACGGGGTCCAGCGCTTCCTGCAAATTTCGACCGACGAAGTCTACGGCTCGTTAGGCGAAGAGGGACGGTTTTCCGAGCAGTCGCCGCTTGCTCCCAGCTCTCCGTATTCCGCGAGCAAAGCCGGCGCCGACCTGCTCGCGCTGGCCTGTCACAGAACCTTCGGCCAGGAGGCGATCGTGACGCGTTGCTCGAACAATTACGGCCCGTATCAATTTCCGGAAAAGTTGATCCCGCTCATGATCATCAATGCTCTGCGCGATGATTTGCTGCCGGTCTATGGCGACGGTTTGAACGTGCGCGATTGGATTCACGTGGAGGACCATTGTGCCGGAATCGTGGCAGCGCTCTTCGAAGGCAAACCAGGCGCGGTTTATAATTTCGGCGGGAACAGCGAGATGCCGAATTTGGAAACTGTCCAACTCATCCTGCAAAAACTGGGAAAACCGGCGAGTCTGATTTCTTTCGTGACGGACCGGCTGGGGCACGACCGGCGTTACGCGATCGATTCCTCTTTCGCGCAGCGCGAGCTAAAGTGGAAGCCGCTGCATAACTTCAAGGAAGGATTAGAGACCACGATTGATTGGTATCGGAACAACACTTCCTGGTGGGAGCCGCTCCTCGAACGCACCGGGCGTCATTGAACTGGCTCGGCTAGTCTTGACAAATAGTCTCAGCGAGACCATAGTGTGACCATGCAATCAGTGAGCGTGGCCACATTGAAGAGCAAACTTAGCCAATACCTCGAGGCCGTGAAGAAAGGGAAGGAGATCATCGTCACTTCCCATCAGCACCCCATCGCGCGGCTGGTGCCGCTCGAGAAAGCGTCGTCATCCGATCTGGTGGTCATGTCCGCGGCAAAACCGCTCTCGTCTCTGAAGAAGCTCGACGGCATCAGCCTCACGTTCGATCCGGTGGACTTCCTGCTCGAAGATCGCCGCCGGCGATGAACGTTTACCTCGATTCTTCGGTTGTTCTGCGACGATTGCGTCGGGAAGCCTCGCCCTTCTCCGCTTGGGCCACTTGGGATCACGCCTATGCTAGCGTCCTGCTTAAAGTGGAGACCTTTCGGACGATTGATCGCATCCGTCTGAGCGGAAAGGTGGATGACGACGAAGCAGCGGCGTTGCTCAGCCGGGCGGGCGCCATGCTCGACGTCATCGAGTTCGTCCCGCTGAGCGCCGCGATTCTCGACCGCGCCTCGCAATCGTTTCTGACCGCGCTGGGAACTTTGGATGCTCTGCATCTCGCGACCGCACTGCGTCTGGTGGAGGCTGGCTTCGCCGGGTTGATGTTCCTGACCCACGATGCCGAGCTGGCGCTCGCCGCCCGCAGCGTCAGCTTCCGAGTTGAGGGCGCGTAGACAACTCAGGTCAGTTCACCCAACTCGCTGATGCGCTGGTCTGACACGTCCGGGCGGAAGGCCCTAGTCACCCGTTGCTCGAACAATTACGGTCCCATCAATTTCCGGAGAAATTGATCCCGCTCATGATTATCAATGCCCTGCAAGATCCGACGCTGGAGTTGCACGATGGCAACGGCACGCTCATCGACTCGAACGACAACTCGCAGACCCAGGAAGCGGAGATCATTGCGACCACGATCGCGCCGCCGAACGACTTGGAATCTGCCATCGTGCGAACCCCCGGGCAATTACACTGCGATCGTTAGCGGTGCCGGCGGCACCACCAGCTTGGCGTTCGTCGAAGTTTACGCGCTCAATTGAGTGGCGCATGCCTTCGGCCTGCGATCTACTGGAACGCACGCAAGGCACTTGCTCTACACTGCGGCACTGCAACCGGCGTCGTTGGCAGCGATGACGGCACTGGCAGAAGTTTGGCAATTGGACATTCCGAGAGATTTCGCGCGCGCACGGCGGCTGCAGGCTGTGTCCCGATAGGACCTCTTCGTTCGCTTTCAACGCGCGTCACCGGGCTCGGCTTAAAGGTTGGCTTGCCGCAGAGCCCCGCGCTAAAGTCCTGCGATTGCGAAACGAAAAAGAATTTCGAAGCAGGCTGCGAAAGCTCCGGCGTCTGCCCGGGTTCAGCGAGCACGAGGCCATCGTCTGTTCGCGCGCAGTCTGGCGGCGACGCCGGATCAGCGGTGGGAAATGAACGTGAACTTTCTCCGCTCGCTCGGCTTCTCTACGCTCTCCGCAAAGAAGAAATTGCTTTTCAGGTAGCCGGGATGACAGCCGCCCTCCTGCAGGGCGTTCCTGTGACAACCCTGGACGCGGATCTGTGGATCAATTTGCCGGAACGCAGATACGTCCGCGTTCTCGGCATCTGCCAGGAACTGGGCGCGACGATTCTGGCCAGGACGGTGGTCGCATTGAGCGACAACACGTTCGTGAATTTCTTCTATCGAATCGATGGTTTGGAAGACTTTGAGGCGGAATCGGGTGCCGTGGTGAAGCTCGATTGGCTCGGCCTGCGCGTAGCCGTGCTTCCACTGCAATCGATCATCAAGAGTAAACGCGCCGTGGCGCGGCCCAAAGATATCGCCCATTTGCCGTTGCTGGAGCAAACGTTGCGCGTTCAACGGTTGCCCCAGATCTAAGGCGAGATCATCATTCTTTCGCCCGACGCGAGCCGAAGTGGAAACCGTGGCACCAGTTCCGCGAAGGCCTCGAATCGACCATACGCTGTTGTCTGAACAACCGCTGGTGGGAGCCGCTACTCCCCAGCATTACAGCTTGTTGTAATCCTCATGGCTGCCGATCCACGTCCAGACGAATGTTTTAGCGTCGAGAAAATAGCCGGCGGCGCGGTAATGCTCGCCGACGCGCACCGACCACTGTCCGTACTTAAAGGGCTTGAAGCGCAACGACGGATGTTGCTGATCCGCGAGCCAGAGCTGGTAGTTCTTGAAGGCGAGGCGCTGCGTCCCTTCTGGCAACTTCGCGAAACGTTTCCAGAACGAGACAGCGACCCTGGAGGTCATTTCTCGCCCGGCGAGGGAAACTCGCGCAAACGCCCTGCCTTCGCATCCGCCTCGGCCTCAAGCATCAACTTGTTCAGCTTGCCGCCGGGTTCGGCATCGGCACGCATCTGCTTGTCCCACTCGTCGTCGGGCCAGTCGTGGAGCAGCGCATTAAGCTCGCAACGCTCGCGCGGCGAGAGCCGGTCGATGGCCGTTTTGATCTCCTCCACTGTGCTCATGGCTTTTAAAGCTTGTATCCGCCTCTGCCACTTGTCAAAATCACGCCCTCTACCGACTTCCGACCTCGCATCGCCGCCGCGCGGCTCCGGCAGGCGGGTGGATGCGTCGCTCATACGCGATTGATCTTGCCCGGCGAAGGATGGGGGAGCATGATTGGCGCAAGAAGGTGCGCGGTCGAAGTATACGCACGCTCATTGGTCGAGGCGTTCTTTCTTCAAAGGAGACCATCAAGATGAAATCACATTCCGCCAGGGTAGGCTTATCGTGGGAGTCAGCAGGCAAGCGTGTGGCAAGGAGAAAATGGTTGATCCTCGCCTGCGTGCTTATGCCGCTACCATCGGTCCGATCCACTTGCCCGCCCGCTTGTGGCATTCTGAACGACAACTGGCGCAGCACGCAACAAGCGGAGATCATCGCGACCACGATCCCACCGAGCAACGACCTGGAATCCGCGATTGTGAAGACGTTAACTCCTGGTAACTACACTGCCATCATCAAAGGGAAGAATAACGCTACCGGCCTGGCGCTTGTGGAAGTTTACGCGTTGAACTGACTTTAGCCGGGGTCGCTGACGTCGGCCGATGCAAGGCAGAGCTTACGCTGAGAAGCGGGCCGGGATCAGCGCTCCCGGCTACAGCGAACGATCGCTTGGTCTTCCGGGACGCGCGCGCCTTCGGGTTTCCGGGGCGGAGCCGTGTGCAAATGGCAGTCCACGATCGTGACTTGCTGC
>JACCXL010000050.1 GCA_013697015.1 Chthoniobacterales bacterium
CACGAGCATGATATTCATGATCCCGATGCCGGCCGCGACGAGGGCGATCAAGCTGATGACAAAGGCGCCGATGCGCACCACGCCGGCGACGGAAATAAACGCGCTTTTAAGGGAGTCATTCGAGTAAATCTCGAAGTCATTTTCCTGATTTGCGCGCAGGCCACGCGCAATGCGCATCGCGCCCACGGCGCGATCCATCGTGCGATTATACGTTTCTTCCGAGAACGATTGCGTCGCGATATTCACGCTCCGTTTCGCTTCACCGAAATTTTCAAAAAAGCGCGTGATCGGCATAACGCAGATGTCATCCTGACTCTGGCCAAAGGCGGTTCCTTTTTCGCCGAGACAACCAATAATCGTGAAGGTGTGGCCGCTCAGCTTGATCACTTTTCCCAGCGGCGACTCATGCGGGAAGAGCCGTTTCTCGATCACGTTTCCGATGACGACCACGGTGCGCGCGAACTGCACATCTTCGTCGCTGATATTCCGCCCGTAGGCGAGCGTGTAGGAGTTCGCGGTCAGGAAACTTCGGTTGGTTCCGGCGACGGTCAGGCTGGGCGTCGTTTTGATGCCGTTGTAAACCGCCTGGCCTTTGAAATCGAAAGTCTTGAGACAGATTTCGCGCGCTTGGCCCTCCATCAATTCGTAGTAACGCAGCGCCTGCCGGTAGCTGATATTCTTGCGATTCTCGAATTTTTTCTGGGTCCGACCGCCTGCATTCACATTGGCCGGATACTTCGCGAACTGGAAGATATTGGATCCGAGGAAGCTCAGTCCCGATTCGATCGAACCCTGCAATGCGCCGATCGCCGTCATCACGGAAATAACCGAGAAGACCCCGATGGTGATCCCGGTCATGGTCAGCGCCGAGCGCAGTTTGTTGGCGCCGAGCGAGGAAAGCGCCATGGCTATAACTTCGCGGAACTTCATCAGTGTATTACCGCGGAGGGCGCAGAGTCACAAAACAATTCCTTCTTCGAAGTTAAGAACGCGCCGGCGGACTCCCTGCTTCAGGAGCTGCACACTGAAATTGATAATCAGGCCTACGTTCCATCCGCCCAGCTTAAGGTACGTGATCAGCTGCGCGTCATAGATCGGCAGGAGCGTTTCGACTGCTTTCAACTCGATCAGAACTCTGTTGTCGATGACGAGATCAGCGCGATAGCCGCAATCAAGCAGCACCGACTTGTATTCGACAGGAATCGGCTTTCGCCTTTCGAACGCGATTTGTCGAAGACTCAGTTCGCGGCACAAACAGAGCTCGCAGGTGCATTCCAGAATCCCGGAACCGAGTGCGCGATGCACTTCCATCGCGGCCCCGATCACCTGCTCAGTTAGTTGATTTTCATCCATCGGAACTCTGCGTCCTTTGCGCTCTCGGCGGTGAATCATTCATACCTCAGCGCCGTTACCGGATCGAGCCGTGAGGCCGACCAGGCGGGTGCCAAGCCCGAGATCAAGCCGGTCAGAATCGAAACGAGCATGCTGGTCAGCACCAGCCCGAGTGAAAAGTTGATCGGGAACGACGGGAGCGCGGCGCCGATGCCGAAACACATCAGATAGGCAACCGTCAGTCCGATCAGTCCGCCGAGCAGACAAAGCGCGGTCGATTCAATTAAGAACTGGAGCAGAATCGTGCGCCGCCGCGCGCCCAGCGCCTTGCGGGTTCCGATCTCCTTCGTGCGTTCCTTCACGCTTACGAACGTGATGTTCATGATGCCGATCGCTCCGACAAAGAGGGAGAGCCCGGTAATAAATAATCCCGCCACGGCAATCGAATTCTTGACCGGATCGAGCGTGCTTTTAAAGGCCTGCTGCTGGTTGATGGTGAAGTCGTCCTTCTTTTCGGGTGCGAGTCCGCGGACGCGCCGCATCAACCCGGTCAGCTCGCTGCTCGCTTCCGCCAGTTTCGTTTTGTCCTGCACTTTGACGCGCACGTCCGATTCCGCTTTCGCGCTGAAATATTTGTTGAACGCCGGCAGTGGCATCACCACGAGTGCATCCCAGCTGAACAAGCCGAGGAATGTGCCCTGCCGATTGTTCACGCCGATGACCTTAAACGACCGACCGTTGATCAAGACCATCTTCTCGAGCGCGCGGCCGGACGGAAAAAGCGCGTCCGCCACGTCGTAGCCAATCACGCAGACATTCGCTCCACCCTTTGATTCCACTTCGTTGAAGAAACGGCCTTCTTTGCAATCGACCGTGGAGGTGACGATGAAGTCGGACGTCGTCCCGAGAATGAAAATATTGTTCACCTCGTTATCGGCGTATTTCACTCCCTTGATCAGACTGGAAGTCGGGACAGCCACGATCAGGTTTGAGTGCGGCGTCGCGGCAATCATGCGGTTGATCGACTCCGCGTATTCGGTTTTGATCTTCTTCCGGTCGCGATAATTCCACCAGTCATCGACGCGCGCCCATGGCCACTGCTCCACGTAAAGCACGTCTTCGCCGAGGACGGACATGCTTTTGTCGAAGCCGCTCTGAATGCCGGCAATCGCAGTCCCCATGAGTGTGACGGCGACGATGCCGATGATCACTCCTAACGCCGTCAGCGCGGAGCGCGTTTTGTTTGCGCGCATTTGCGCGGCGGCGATTTTCCAGCTTTCACTAATTTCGTAGAGGAAGCGCTTCACTAGCTGATCAGGACGCCAGTTCTTTGATGCGTGAGGCGGAAGACATTTCGTCGCTTTCGACGAGGCCGTCCCGCAGAAAGACCGTGCGCCGCGCGTGGTGCGCGATATCGGGTTCATGAGTCACGAGGATGATGGTGTGGCCCTGCTGATAAAGGTTCTCCAGCAGCGTCATGATCTCCTGGCCTGTCTTTGAATCGAGGTTGCCAGTCGGTTCGTCAGCCAGAACGATCGAGGGATTATTGACGAGCGCCCGTGCGATGGCGACGCGCTGGCGCTGCCCGCCGGATAACTCGTTAGGCTTGTGCAGGAGCCGGTCCCCGAGCCCTACATCGCGCAAGGCTTGCGCCGCGCGCTCTTCCCGCGTTTCTGGATCGATGCCGCCGTAGATCAGCGGCAGCTCCACGTTTCGCAGACTGGTGGAGCGGGGGAGCAGATTGAAGGTTTGGAAAACGAAGCCGATCTCGCGGTTCCGGATCGCGGCGAGTTCATCATCATCCATCTCCGACACGTTCTTGCCATTGAACTGATACCGGCCCGAACTCGGAGTATCCAAACATCCGAGCATGTTCATGAGAGTTGATTTACC
The DNA here is from genome assembly GCA_013697015.1 of Chthoniobacterales bacterium. Taxonomy (GTDB): domain Bacteria; phylum Verrucomicrobiota; class Verrucomicrobiia; order Chthoniobacterales; family UBA10450; genus JACCXL01. Next base: position 3,226 of record JACCXL010000050.1, read on the forward strand.
GCTGCCGCTCGGTCCCATGATGGCGAGATATTCGTTCCGCCGGATCTGCAATGTCACTCCGCACAGCGCGTGCACGGTCTCTTCGCCCATGACGTAGTGCTTCGTGATGTTTTCAATGTCGATCACGATCGGCCCCGCCGGCCTCGTGGTGACGTCATTGAGCATACTCATCGGCACTGATCGATCGGGAACGGTGCCCGGCCGCCTCGTTGCGTTATTTCGAACCTTCCTTCTCGATCATCACCTTCGCGCCATCCTTCAACTTTCGGCTAATGGCGCTGTAGCTGCCCGAGATCACCTCGTCGCCCTGTTTGATCCCGCTCTTGATCTCCATGTAGGTGTCATCGGCGATGCCGGTCGTTACTTTGACCATGCGGGCCTTGTTTCCTTCTTTCAGGAAAACGACTTTGGCGAGCTTTTCTCGTTCTTCTTTCTGCGTCTGCTTCTCCTGCCGCTCATTCGTGAAGTCCGCGTTGTTATCGCCTTTGTCGCGCGCCGCAGCTTTTGCTTTACGCTTCTCGATTTCCTCCGGGCTCAAATTGCTGTCGCCGGTCCGGATAGTCACGCTTTGCATCGGCACAGCGACTGCATCCTTGACCATGTTTGTCTGGATGTCTGCGGTACAGCTCAGCCCCGGTCGAAGACGAACATCGTGATCGTCGATCCGAATTTTCACTTCGAAATTCGTGACTTCCTCCTGCGTGCCGGCGCCCGTCGTTTTCCCGGTGTTCGCGATCTGCTGGACGATGCCGCTGAACTTCCGGTCGCCGTAGGCGTCGATCGTCACGGTCGCTTTGTCGCCCAGTTTCACGTTGACGACGTCGTTCTCATTCACGTCCACGCGTCCTTCCATGTGCTCGAGATCGGCC
>JACCXL010000159.1 GCA_013697015.1 Chthoniobacterales bacterium
GCCATCCTTCATGAAATTGCACGCGTTCCAAGCCACCGAGGCGCGCGGCGTTTTCGCGGGCCAGCGCGAGAGCCTCCGAGGAAATGTCAACGGCGTGCACTTCTGCTCCCGGGAACGCTGCAGCCAGACTGATGGCAATTACTCCGCTGCCGGTTCCAACATCGACAATGCGGCCGCCGGCGATCTTCCGCGCTCGGAGCTGCTCTACTAGCTCTTCCGTTTCCGGTCGCGGAATGAGTGCGCGTCTATCGCAGAGAAAACTGCGGCCGGAAAATTCCACGGTGCCGAGAAGATGCTGCAGCGGCTCCCTCTGTCCTCGCCGCCGGACCAAGTCGCGCAAAGGTGCCAGCTCTGCTTCGTCGAGCTCGCGTTCGAATTCCAGGTAGAGCTCGATGCGGTTGCAGCGGAGCGAGTGCGCCAAAAGATGCTCCGCATTGAGCCGTGGGCTTTCGAGATCGCGTTTCTGGAAATACGCGGTCGTCGAGTGCAAAACTTCGAGGACGGTCATCTGACGATTCTGGCGGCGCACCATGTCACGATAGCGTCTTAAGACAAATGCGCCCCTACGAGGACCCTCGCGCGAAACCTGTAGCGGCAGGCGTGTCGCCTGCGGCTCGCAGCCGGCACGGCTGCCACCACAAAAACATTTCCTGGCGCGCCATCACGGCTCGAGGACGAGCCGGCGCCAAGTTGGTGACGGGTCCCTGCCATGCGATGGGGCACATCACGTTCATCATGTCGGAAGGAATTCCTGAAACACCTCTCGCCCAGGTGACCCACGGCAAGAAGGCTAGCACAAAAATAATTCCGAACTGGAGCGACGACCAGGAGGTCAGCCATCCCGCATTCTACCCGGCGTCAACCAACGGATCGCTCTACGTCACGCGGAAGCGCCGACTCTTTCAGGCGGTCCTGCAGATCAGCCGCCTGCAGCGCGGCGATCATTTCGCCGAGGTCGCCTTCGATCACACGATCAAGGTTATAAAGCGTGAGACCGATGCGGTGATCGGTGATGCGGTTCTGCGGAAAATTGTAGGTGCGGATTTTCTCTTCCCGTCCGCCCGATCCGATCTGGCTGTTCCTGGCCGCGGAATATTTTGCTGCTTCCTCGCGCTGCTTCTCTTCCAGGAGGCGCGCGCGCAAAATCTTCAGCGCCTTTTCCTTGTTCTTCTGTTGGCTGCGCCCGTCCTGACAACGGACGATTTTACCGGTCGGAATGTGGAGAACCTGGACCGCGGAATCGGTCGTATTGACCCCCTGACCTCCCGGCCCGCCGGCGCGACAGACTTCAATGCGAAGATCTTCCGGTTTCAATTGGAAATCCACCTCTTCGGCTTCCGGCAAGACGGCGACCGTCGCGGTGGAAGTGTGAATTCGACCTTGGGCTTCAGTAGCCGGAACGCGCTGCACGCGATGCACCCCGCTCTCGAAACGAAGTTTGCGGAAGACATTCTCGCCTGAGACGCGAAAGATCACTTCCTTGAATCCGCCCAGCTCCGAGGGGCTCGATTCCAGATCCTCCATTTTCAGACCCGCTGCTTCGGCGTAGCGGTTATACATGCGATACAAATCCGCCGCGAAGATGGCCGCCTCGCTGCCGCCGGTACCGCCGCGAATTTCGATGATCGCGTCGCGGTTCTCATTTTCATCCGGCGGTAAAAGCGCGATCTGCAACTGCTGTTCCAAATCTGCGAACAGTTTCTCGAGCGAAGGGATTTCTTCCTGGGCCATCTGCGCGAGATCGGCATCCGCCGCGGTCGAGAGCGCGCGATTGTCCTCTAGTTGGCGTCGCGCCGTCTGCAGCTCGTCCCAACGCAGAAGCAGTTGCTTAAGCGACGCGTGTTCGCGCATTGTCTCTTGCGCTCGCTTGCGGTTGTCAAAAAGCTGCGGATCTGCGATCTCGCGCTCGAGCTGTGCGAAGCGCTCCCGCTTCCGTTCGATTACCGTTGTGAAATCCATAAGCAAAAACGGCGACTGCGCGCGTGCGCACAATCACCGTCCGGGAAAACCTGGAGCAGCTAAGATTTCTTCGCCACCCGGGTCGCCTTCGTGCTGCCGTAACGGCGCGCGAATTTCTCCACACGACCGGCCGTATCGACGAACTTTTGCTCACCCGTGAAAAACGGATGGCAAGCAGCGCAAATGCCGATTTTAATGTCGTCGCGCGTCGAGCGGGTATGATAGACGGCGCCGCAGGCACAGACGATATCGGTCTCTTTATACTCGGGATGAATGTCCGCTTTCATGGTGGGAAGAGAGCCGAAAACGTAGCTGCGAGCAGGGGGTGGTGCAAGTGGTGAAATCCCGGAGCAAAGATGCGCTTGTCCGCGCCTGGGAAGACACATTTGCCGCTTCACCGGATGGCACTGCGATCCGAGATTCGCACGGCGATCTGCTGCGAACCGTCGCGCAAATCGAGGCCGAATCGATCGATCTTGCAGCGAATGTGCTGGCGGGTTTCGCCGCCGGCCAGGTGGTTGGCATCCAGATCGGTAATCACGCTTCCTGGCCAGCTCTTCTTCTCGCCTGCTTGCGGCGGAAGGTTGTAGCGGTTCCGTTGGAAAGCAGCATTAATGACAGCGAGCGGGAACGCGCGCTCCGTACCTGTCACGCGGTGGGATTTGTGGCGAAGGAGGCCGAAGCGCTCCGTGCCCATAAGTTTTCCGGAGCGGCGCCGATCGATTGGGGAGAACGGCCACCTGTCCTCCTGAAAGTAACTTCCGGAACCACGGCGGCGCCGCGCGCCATCCGTTTCGGCAGCGACCAACTGCTCGCCGATTGCAGCCAGATCTGTGAGACGATGGGAATCGCAACCAGCGATCTGAATTTCGCTGCCATCCCATTTTCTCACTCTTACGGTTTCAGCAATCTGATCACGCCGCTCCTAACGCGCGGAATTCCTCTCATTTTAAGTCGCGATCGGCTACCTCGTGCTCTCCTCGAAGGATTGGCCAAAACGAATGCGACGGTCTTTCCGGGAATGCCGGTTTTCTACCAATCATTTTGCCAGATGGACCAGGTGCCGGTCTTGCCCGCGCTGCGCCTCTGCATTTCCGCCGGGGCGCCCCTCCCGCTCGCCGTTGCCCAAAAATTCCGGACGAAATTCGGACTCGCCATCCACTCATTTTACGGTTCGTCCGAGTGCGGCGGGATTTGTTATGACCGCGAAGCGCGTCTGGAAATTCCCGGTTTCGTCGGCCCTCCGATGCGTGGTCTCTCGCTCGAAAGGCTCAAGCCGGAAGTTCGCATAGGCCGCGTCTCGGTGCGGAGCGAGGCCGTGGGCGATGGCTATTTCCCGGCGCCGGACGAAGAGAGGCTCGGCGCGGGTCGGTTCGTTCCCGATGACTTTCTCGTCGCAGTAAACGAAGGATTTCAGATCACCGGTCGGGTTTCTGATTTGATCAACGTCGCGGGCAAGAAGGTGAACCCGGCCGAGATCGAGGCCGTTCTCCTCGCTCATCCCGCCGTACGAGAGGTCATCGTTTTCGGTCGCGCATCAACGTTGCGCAATGAAGAAGTGGCGGCGTGTGTGGTGGTCGACGCGCCTGTGACGGAAGCGGATCTGCTGCGCATTTGCCGCCAGGAACTCAGTGGCTGGCAGGTCCCGAAAACCATCTTCTTCACCGACAGCATTCCGGTTAACGAGCGCGGCAAGGTGAGCCGGCGTGAGCTGGCGCTGCATTTTGCCCGGGGCAGAAAAAGCGACGGATAACGAGAAAGACGCTCACCTGACCTGCCGATTCCGAATAAAAAGAAACCAGTTAAACTATGAGAAACATCCTTCTTACCACGCTAGGCGCAGTGATCCTTTTTGCGACCTTCACCGGTTGCTCGACGACGGTTCGGACCGATAACGGCCGCGCCGTCACGACTGGCATTCACACCCGCTAAGCGACAACGCGGATTCGCGGGGCGGCTTCGGCCGCGACCGCCATCGCGGGCCTGTCTCTTACGTCGCGCCTTAACGTATTGGGCGCGAAAAATTGCTTTCTATTTATGGAGAAGAAGGCATTTCTAAAGTCACGCGCGGGTAAGGTCCTCTCGGTTTTGCCGTCGCGTGACACTTGTGAACGAACACACGCCCAGTCACGTCGAAAGCAGGAACGGACCGCAAGGTCGCATTCTGGTCCTCGAGCCTGACGAACACGTTTCCGCGGCGGTCATGGATGCGTTGCGCGAAGCCGCGCCCTCCGCCGAGGTCTCCCTCGGGCACAGTTTGGAGGAAGCCCAACGCATGGTGGCCGATTATCGGCCAGACCTCTTCGTTCTCGACGTCGACGCGACTTACGATCTCGGCCAGGAGTTCCTCTACGATCTGCGCACAAGCCATCCGAACGCCCGCGCCATTGTTCTCACCGCCGTGCATCTCGCAGCGCACCGCGAGCAGGTAGCGGAACTGGGAGCGATCCACTTTCTTGAGAAGCCGTTCCCGCACAGCGATTTTGTCGATCTCGTGCAGGCGCTTCTCTCGCCCTCGAGCGCTCCGGAAGGGGAGAAGTTTCAGGGAACGCTCAGTGATCTCCACATTGCCGATATCATCCAGCTCAAATGCATGAGCGGCTCGACCTCAGGACTGGAGTTCACCGGGCCGTGTGGCGAAAAGGCGCGCGTCTATTTCGAGGGCGGCCAGGTGCGACATGCGACCGCGCCGGGGCAGGAGGGAATCACGGCTTTCAATGAGATTGTGAATTGGAAGGGCGGTAAAATTTCAGAGGTCTCGGGCTTCGGGGATGTCCCGCCGACGATCGATCTGGACTGGCAGATCCTGTTGATGGAAGCCGTGCGGAAGATCGACGAAACCCGAGGGACGAAAGACGCTTCCACAAGCACTAATTCCGTCGGAAACCGCAAAGTTTTAGTCATCGACGACAGTCTGATGCTGCTCAGTTTCGTGAATGAAATCCTGACCGAAGCGCACTACCAGGTGGTAACAGCTTCGACCGCCGAAGAAGGCCTCGCCGCGGCGGCGAAGGGAACCGATCTCATCTTGCTCGATTATATTCTTCCGGACATGAAGGGCGATGAGGTCAGCCAGCGGCTCTCCGCCGATCGCGCCACCGCCAAAATTCCTGTAGTCTACATGTCCGGATTCGGCAGCGATTTGCAGGCGGACGCGCTGCGTCAGCCCAACGTCATCGGTTCGCTCAATAAACCATTTACTTCAGAGTTGTTGCTCAAGACGGTGGAGCATTATATTCCGAAAAATGCCGTGTCGGCCGATGCCATGAATATGGAGAACGAACCAGCGCCCGAAACGGCAAGCCCCGTCGAACGCTCCGAATTAGCCGACGTCTCACCAGTCTCCTTGGAATTAGCTGAAGAATCGGCTCGCTCTCACGAAAACGACCCGGTTTCACTCGCCGCAACCGAAAATTTTGAGGCGGCGGCAACGAGCAATCTGCCCGACATCGCCGCTGCGGCGGTTGCGAGCAGCGCGCCATGGTGGAGCCCTCCGACCTCGGCGCCCGCATGGCCGGAGATTTCCACCGCTGCCCCCGTCTCGCAGCACGAAGACGCGCCGCAGAATTTTCCCGAGCCCGCTGGGGCCGCGGCGCTGCCTCCCTTGCCCGACCTTCCGGCGCTCAACGGCAACACTTACTTTAGCGGCGACACCAGTTTCTTCTCCTTAAACTGGGCGTTGCACACGATCGAAAAGCAGCAGCTGACCGGCGTTCTCCGCTGCTTCTGGACAAACGAAACGGTGGAGGCCCTCGCCCGGGCCGGCAAAATCGTGCTTGTCACCACGCGTGATCCCGCCCTCTACTGTCCAGAAGCGCCGATCACCTTAGCGAACGTCGATGCCGAGCACGTCCAGGCGGCTCGGGAGCGGCAGCGTGAAACCGGTTGTCCACTCTTCATTACCCTGACGCAGGATGACCTTATCCTGCGCGAACCGGCGCACCAGCTCGTGCAGCATTACGGACAAAAACTCTTCGCGCAGCTTTGGACCGCGCCGCGGGTTCGTTTTCTTTTCGAGCAAAACGAACAGTTACCGGATTACGCAAATGAGATCGCCGTTGAGGAGGACGTCGATCACTGGTCGCTCAGCACATTGCGTTTCATCCAGTTTCCGGATCTTGGGGCTCAACAACCTTTCGCTCCTTTGGTCGTTCCAGCCTACACGCGCGACGGGTTCGAACGCGTGCAGGACCTGCGCCTGACCGTGGCGGAAGCGCAATTCGCGTCGCAGTTCAACGGTGTTCGCTCCGTGCAGCAAATTGCGAAAAATCTGCGGATCGACATGAAGTTTGCGCGTCTGACGCTGTTTCGATTTCTGGCGCTCGAGATTGTGGATTGCTGGCCGGCCGACGTCGCAGCGAAACCGGAGAAGCGCGGATTTTTCCAGCGGCTCGGATTTGGCGATTAGTTTTGCGCGACCCAAGCGGCGGTTCCTGAACTCCATCCACTATCAGGTTCGTGAGTCGTTAGTGCGCATCTCGCCGTTCGGCGCCATCGTGCGGACGCTTACGGTCTCCTGGTGCGCGATCTGCGCGATATTTGCTCCCGCCCTCAGCGCCGCGACGAAAGACACTGCGCACGAGCGGCATGTCGTCCTCCTCGTTTGGGATGGCATGCGGCCCGATTTCGTCGGCCAGAAGACTACGCCCACCCTCTGGCAGCTAGCGCACGAAGGAGTTCAATTCCAGAATCATCACGCCGTCTATCCGACCTCCACCGAAGTAAACGGCGCCGCGCTCGCCACCGGGACTTATCCGAACCGCACGAGCCTGCTCGCGAACCGCGAATATCGTCCGCGCATAGATTTCCTGCACGCGATCGATACCGGGGACGCAAGCAGCATCAAAAAGGGCGACGAAACGAGCGGCGGGAATTATCTCGCGCTGCCGACCGTGGCCGAGCTTGTGCGGGCGGCCGGGCGGCAAGCTGTTATCGCAGGCAGCAAATCGGCCGCTCTCCTCGCAGATCGGCACGCCGAGTGGACCACTGCGCTTTCGGAGGACAAAGGCCTGACGGTTTTTGCGGCCGCCCCCACGTCGTCTGCCTTGAGTGCACAAACGCAGCACATGCTCGGGCCTTTCCTCACGAAAGCGGGTATCTCTTTTGCGGATCGGAACATCTACACGACACATGTGCTCACCGAAATTCTGTGGCGTAATGGCATTCCTGATTTCTCGCTTCTCTGGCTGAGCGATCCAGATCTCACGCAACACGAAACCGCACCCGGCTCGCCAGCCTCCCTGGCCGCGATCAAGAGCTCCGATGACAATCTTGCGCGCGTGCTCCGTGCCTTGGAGAAGCGGCACGCTCGCGCCACGACAGATGTGATCGTTGTATCTGATCACGGCTTTTCCACCATTGAGCGCGCAATCGATTTCGCCAGCCTGCTGCGCCAGGCAGGCTTCGACGCGGTGAGCAGTTTCGACAACGAGCCGAAGCCGGGCCAGATCATGGTCGTCGGCAACGGTGGCACCGTTCTTTTTTACGTCATAGGGCACGATCCCACCGTGACCGCGAAACTGGTGGATTCACTCCAACGCTCCGACTGCGCGGGCGTGATTTTCGCCCGCGATAAATTCGAGGGAACGTTCCCGCTCGCCGCCGCGCAGTTAACTACCGCGGACGCGCCGGACCTGGTCATCGCGTTGCGCTGGACAGAGAAAGCGAATCAATTCGGGACTGCTGGCTCAATTACGACTGACGCGGCGCGCGGCGTCGGCCACGGCAGCCATGCCACGTTGAGCCGCTTCGATGTTCACAATATCTGCATCGCGAACGGCCCACATTTCCGGCGTGAGTTTCTCGACATTGCCCCGACCAGCAACGCTGACGTAGCGCCGACGATCGTGAACCTCCTCGGCCTCGACCGTCCCGACAAAATGGATGGTCGCGTTCTGGGAGAAGCGTTCGCTAGCGAATCAGAGGCACCTAAAGCCGCGGCACACCGGCTCGAAGCAACGCGGCAATTTTCGGATCGCACCTGGCGGCAATGGTTACAGATTAGCACCTACGGCGGCGCGTCGTATCTCGACCAGGGCAACGGAGCGAGCGAGCCCATAGTAAACAATTAGGAGTGCCAGGGAC
>JACCXL010000164.1 GCA_013697015.1 Chthoniobacterales bacterium
GACTTGGAATAGCGCGTGACGAGGCCGTCGAAAATCGACGGGCCGTCCTGCGGGTTGAGCTTTAATTCGAGATCGGCGGCGAGCAGCGCTTCGGTCGCCGTCGGATTGGGCAAACTGTGCAATGCCGTGAGTACGCGCGCTTCTTCCGCGGTTGACAGATCCGGCGCTCGTGCGAGCGCCTCGACCGCGGACTTTTTGAACGAGCCCTCTCTCGAGGCCAACTGCCAGAGAAGGTTGCGAGCTTCCGCGCGTTGCCTCCGGTCGGCTGAGCCGGCGAGCAGTTGTGCGAGTTCCGAACGGGCGCGATCGTCATCGGGAGCTTGCACCATCGTCAGCCGCGCAAACTCAATCGCCTTCTGGTCGTCGCCGGTAAGATGCGCGTATGCCGCGGCGAGACTCAGCGTCGTCGGATCCGGGTCGCTTTTCAGCAGTTCGGAGACGATCCTTTCCGCGGTGGTCACTCGATTGTTTTGCAGGAGCACGGCAGCGTAGTTTTGCCGATCAGCCACGGTGGCGTGCGGCAGCCGGTTGACCTGCTCCCATAGGTCCGCTGCTTCAGGTCGATGCGTTTTCGCTGCGAAGCGAGCCGCTCCCTGCAAGGGCCGATAGCCGAAAGGATCGAGTTGCAGGGCCGCGCGATATTTGCCGGCCGCCTCCTTCAGATTTCCACTCGCGGCGAACCGGTCCGCTTCCACCGCGATCTGGTTGGCTCGCCGCGCTTTCAAGCGACGGTAAGTCGGCCGCACGGCCGCGATCAGCACGGCCAGCAAAGCGAGGACGACGCCCCATTTTATCAAACGCCGGCGTCGCGCCGCGCGCCTTTTGCTTCGGCCGCTGCCGGTGGCGCCGGTTCGTAACGGTTCGTCAGTCATCGCCGTTTGTATTGAAAGATCGAACGCATCAGTGCCACCGCGATTTCCTTCGCCGGCGCCGCATCACTGGCGGTGATACTGCACGCCACGATCTCAGTTGCGGAACCGCGCTTACCTTCAAGCTGCAATCCGGGAGGCGGCAGCGCACTGCCGAAAACTTGCGCCGGTTGGTAATCGAGCGGCACGGGACTGCCATTGCGCCAGACGCCCCACAATTCGATGGCGTGATCGTTTCCGCGGTGGAACTGGAATGCGTAGCAGCGGACCGCGAAGCCGTTAAAATCGATTGTGATCGGCTCTGGCGACACGGACATTTCCCAGCCGATTCCCGGCATGCAGATGTCTGGTCGGTGGACAAGCGCGTAGCGATTCCATGGCGACGGCTTCCAAAAGAAGTGGAATAAATCCGCGACGCCGCGCGGAATATTGCTGCTCGCGCGGCGAATGTATTCACCGCTGGTCGGCCGCAATTCGTTCCAGATGTCGCGGGGCACCGGGATCAATTGTGTGCCGGTGGTGCCGTCGACCTGCGCAGAAAAAAATGGCGCGGTTTGCACACCTTGTTGCCAATCGAACCTAGCCGACAATAGACGCGCGCCGACGAACCCGGAGAACATCAGGGTGACGATCACACCAATCGTCCCGGCGGCCGGTGCGGAGATTCGGCGCCAGAGACTCCGAGCCCAATCGAGATACGCCCGCAGCGGTGTGACCGTCGCGTCCGTGCGGGTCTGCAGCAGTTTTCCGCTGAGCCAAATGCCGAGCACCAATGTGCCCACGACGACGTTGCCGATCAAATCATGCACACCCTCGACCATGCTGATGCCGTGCGACTCCGCTTGCAGCGATAAGGCGACCGTGCGCGTAACATTTGAGAGGAGCGCAAGCACGATCGCGATCGCGAGCAACAATGCGCGACGCGCTGGTCGTAGCAAAAACCATTCGCCGATCGCCAGCCCGAACATGATGCCGGCCTGCAGCGAACGAGTTCCGCTGCACGCTTCCGTGATTCCCACGAGGCCGGCATTCAACGCGATTGCCGCGCCGGAAGTTTGCGCTTGGACGCCGAGCCAATGCAGCAATTCTACGGTCGTTTCCGCGACCCTATGCATCAGAAAACTCGTGATCGGTTGTTCGACGCGCGGGGGCCACGCCACCGCGGTTAGAAAAAACAGCGCCGGGAACATCCCGGCCTTCGCGACTGTTTTGCCGCCAAACCAAAACAACACGTTGAGGGTGCAGATCACCGCGCTGAGACAGAGCGCCCAGAGAACGATCTCCGGATGCCACATTTCTACGCGGGCGAACTCGAACGCGAAAACAATCGCACCCGCGGCCACTCCGAATGACGCCGCGGTAGGGCCGGAAATGCGCAAACGGCCGAGCATCTCTCCGCCGTCTGCATCTCGCGAAAGCCACGCGCGACGCGCCGCAAACGCGATCGCGAGCGGCGGTACGATCCACCCGTAGGAGTAATTTGGATCGCCCCGCCAATGTTCCGCGCAGCTCCAGCACACCCATGTCCAAAGCGCCGTAATGAACACGATTAGCCACGGAAATCCTGCATGGATGGGCTGATCCTCAGCTGGCGCAGTTGCTGGAGCGGCCAAGCTAGTCACGCGGTGATATTACTCGACCCGACGGGGCCGCAAAAAACATTTTGCTCAGCATAAAGTATGATTGACCACGCGCCGCCAATTTGAGAAAAGCGATGGACATCCAACGGAAAATTATGAAAAAAACATTAATCATTGCGGCGTTGGCGGACTTGCTGGCGCTTTCGGCGCACGCGGATATCATTCCGACGCTTACCTCGGTGAGCCCGTCAGGGTCTAATTTTACTTGGAGCTACAACGCGAACGTCACTGGGGATGAGAAAGTCACGACCGGCGATTTCTTCACGATCTACGATTTTGGTAGCATCATTTCTGTTACGAACACGCAGCCGGCAGGCTGGACCTTCTCTTCACAAAACCTCGGCATCACGCCGCCTTCTCTTGTCGGCGCAGCGGGGCTTACGGACAATGGGGCAGTGTTGAATCTCAGTTGGGCATACAGCGGTCCTACGATTATCGGCCCGCAGGCTTTGGGTGTGTTCTCGGTGCAGACGACCGTCAATTCGACCCGCATCAGCCAGTTTACCGCCGAAGCGACACGAAGCACCGGTCCGGAGGTGGGATCGAAGATCGACAACATCGGCGAGGTAACCGTGCCGGTTCCAGAAATGTCGGCCCTAACCCCGATGCTCGCCATTTGCGGACTGACTATCGTCGGTCTGATGACATCCCGCTGGCACCGGCGCACCAGCTAAGCCGTTCATA
>JACCXL010000154.1 GCA_013697015.1 Chthoniobacterales bacterium
TGCGAGGAACATGCCGCGCCCGGCCTCCATGTCCGACATATGATGAAGGCGAGTCGCCCAATCGCCGACAATGATGGCGAGAGTGCCGCCGGCCAGGGCGGTCAGAAACGCGATGCCGAGTGCACGAAGCCAGCGCATGCGTCGGGCCAGGCTCAAGGAAATCCGACACGGGGGGCGACAGACGAATTCGCGCGTTGCGGGCGAGCGGCGAAAACCGGCTGAAACCACGCGCTCATCCGCTCAAGGTTTATGATCCTGCCGCGGCGTGTCAACGTTTTCGCGGGAACCCGCCCAACGAGCTGCGTCGGCTGGACAGAGCGCGCTCGCTAGTGTAGCAACCGAAAGCATATGCTTGGACCTGCGAAAATTTACTTTCTTATCTTCGGTGTTCTAACGATAGCGGGCGGGATCATCGGCTTTGTGAAGGCTGGCAGCATGCCGTCTCTCATCGCTGGCTCGATCGCCGGCATTCTGCTGCTGGCCGGCGCGTTTCTTTTGCCAGCTCACGTTGCCGCCGGCCTTGTCATCGCCGGCCTCACGTCGATTCTTCTCGCCGCTCGTTTCATTCCCAATTTCATCCGCACCGGTAAAGCGATGCCGGCCGGAATGATGGCGGTGTTGAGCGCGATTGGCATCGTGCTGGCAATCGTCGCCTGGATGAAGCGTTAGCGCGTGCAGAGGTTCCGCTTGCGCACGCTGCGGAGAACCGTGCTGCTACTCCTGACAGCACTCCTCGCGGCGGTTGTTCTCCGTTGGATTTCGCTGGAGAGATGGCGCTGGAATCTAACCCGCGTGGAGACAGAGTCGGAGCCCACGCCTACCCCCGAGCCGACGCGGCCTGAGCGTTCGCCCACGCCCACGAGGCCGCCGGTAATCTCCGGTAAACTGGAGAGCGCGCGCCTCTTTAATGGGATAACCTTGCATGCGACGGTGGAACCCGCTCCAGGCCGCTCCGCTTCGGAAGAGCGGGTCGATCCGGAGAGTTACGTGCTGGATTTGAAACTGCGGGCACGCATTCCCGCGCCGAATAAAACGATCGATGAGCTGGCGAAGGTGAATCCGGAACTCCCGCGCTTGCTGCCACAGCTCGCGGCTATGATCACACCTGAGTCGCCTTCGCCCTGGTTCGAGGAACTGTACGCAACGAAGCTGAAAGCCCTGCGGGAAAACCTGGCACGCCTCGATTCCCTGCTGTCCCGACACAATTTCTACGATTGTCAGGCGGTGCTGCAGCTCAAACACCCGCAGACGCATCGTCGCGTTCTCCTGATGCAGGCCGACATGGACGTGGACGCGGATGGATCAGACTCGGATCGTCTCCCAATCAGCAGTGGCGTTTCGCCGAATTTCAAGCCCTTCACAAGTTTCCGATGGGCCAAGAAAACGGCCGCGCCGAACCCGTACCTGCCGGCGGTAGAGGAGAAATTGAAGCGCTACGAAGGCGAGTCGAGAACGGCTACCGCCGAGCGCAAACGCGAGCTCAAAGTTGCAATCTCGCAAGCACGAGATGAAGCGGAGACCCTGAAACGCTTCAGTTTCCTGATCGGCGCTGCCGATCCGTATATCGTACTGCCAGGGAGCCTCTCACGTTCAGGGGGCGGAAAGATCGGCGATTACGCCCTCGTCATTTTCGGTAACACGATTTACCCCGCGATCGTGGGAGACATTGGACCCTCCAACAAAGTCGGCGAAGCCTCCCTTCGCATTGCAAAAGAAATCAACGCGAATGCCACGCCGAACAATCGCCCAGTGAGCGATCTAAAGGTGACATATTTTATTTTTTCCGGCACGGCCGAGCCGCCCTTCGGCCCACCCGACCTGGAGAAACTGCAAGTGAAGTGCGAAGCGCTCGTGAAGGAAATTGGCGGAGCTGGCGTCCCGCTCCATCACTGGGAAAACATCATTCCTCCACCTCCGACGCCCACGCCGACAGCGTCTCCCCCAACGACCCCGGCTGCGACTGCAGCCGATTCACCGTCGGCCTCGCCGAGCGCCACCGTCGCTCCTACCTTCGCTTTTCCCACCCCCACCGCGACAACGCCAGGGATCGCGGCCTCACCTTCCAACGCTCCGTAGGCGCCCGAGGGGAGTTAGCCGCCTAAACCACCGGACGACCGAGTCCGGCATTTCATCACGCGCTGTTCATTTTTGACCCGAAGGAACGGATCTCTCGCACTCGGGAAATCGCACCTTCGCTGGTGTAAAAGAAACGCCGCGGTGTGGCTTCGAAGCCAAGCACCGCGGCGCGGGAAGGGTGCAACGGCACTTCGCCGTCGCATTAGCCTATTCCTTATTGGTTGTGCTTCCGCCCAACTCCGCCAGCACCACCGGCA
>JACCXL010000163.1 GCA_013697015.1 Chthoniobacterales bacterium
GTCCTGCGCTTCTTCGATCAACATTTCGCAGTAACCGATGATGTGATTAAGCGGAGTCCGCAGCTCGTGTTTCAGACTGGTGGACAACTCAGTTTAGTAGCGCCGCACGAGGTTTGAGGATGTTTTGCAAAGGTATGAGGATCACAACCGCGTAAAAACTCCCCAGTGACCGCGTTTTTGAACCGCCAACGCCGCTTTTGCAAGCCTTCTGCAGCGGCTCTGTAGAAAGCTAATCATGGTGGGTTCTTAGAGCGGTTTCCCGAAGTGGTCGTGTTCCCGCCTACCACGCCGCCCGAAGGCTGCACGTAGGCGTTGTCGAAATAGGTGTGGATCGAGTCCGCAAATCCGGTCGCTTGCGCGTAAGATTCGACCGTGTCGCCGAGCACGATCGCGAACGCCGCCGAGTAGGTCGCAAATGCGGCCCCGTTTTTTGAATATTTGATCGTCGGACTCGCGGTCGCGCAACGCAATGTGATGGTCCCGCTCGTCTTGCCTTTTGTGCCCGAGAAATCGATCGCCACCGGCGCGACCGAACCCAGCCCCGGCGAGCCGGCCGCGACCAGCACATAGTCCGCCGAAACTTGCGGAGTCGTCGTCCAGCCGTCGTCAAAAAACGCGCGCACTTTCAGCACGCTACTTTGCGTGATCGCGAGCGTGATGAGCGACCCGCCCGATTGCGGCCAGGGCTGCGAATCATCCGCCACATCCGAGCCGTCGAGCGTGAATCGCGTCGTGGCCGTCGACGGTGGAACGACGCTCACGTTCAGCGTGCCGGTGAAGCTCTGCGATCCGGGCGAAACGCTAACCGTGGGCGGAGTGCCTGGAATACCGAAGGAGAAGGTGAACGGCGTCGCGCTGGCCAGATCATAATCCTGCAGATGAGTGTAGGGTTGCAGCTTGAAATAAGGCAAATTCCCCGGCGCAAATTGCGTGTGCAATATCCGCGTCAGTTTCTCGCGGAAAATGAACCAGCAGGCCGCTCCGGGACCGTGCACCTGCACTTGGGAGCCGTAGCGGGAACGCCGGCCAAACACCTTGAATAACCCGTTGCCCAGCGCCGTGATCTGCCCCACGCTGATGATCTCCCCGTCAATAAAGAGCAGGAGCGTGTCGTCATCGCGCGCCTGGTCCGATTGCGCGACCACCGTATCGAGATCTACGCCGAAAAGGAAAATCTGCGCGCCCGCCGTCGTGTCCGGATTGGCCGTCGTGCTGGTGTAGAAATTGGCCAGCTCTCCGTAGACCGCGAAGCTATCCTTCTCCGCGGCCAGATCGTAGGCGGTGCCGTTCGGGCTCACCCACGTGCGAAATCCCACCACGTCGACCGAGGAACGCTGCGCCATGACCGCGATCTGGATGCTCGGTGAAGTCCGGAGCAACGGCGGCAATGGCACCACGCGATAATTCACGATCGCGGGCGGCTCGCTGTGGAAATCGCCCGGCGTATCGATCGCCGCCGGTATATATAGAGTAGGCCAGAGCGACCGCTCGTTCTCCACCGTCAACATAGCCTGCCCTGAGCTATCCTTGAGCCGCTTCAGACGATTCAAGCGTAGGGCGATCGCGAAATTGCGTGAGGCCGAGTTCCAGATAAACCGATCGCCCGGCAGCGCGTTGTGCGCGTCGAGCCACTCGCGTTTCACGGCCATCTCGCCGCTCTGCGTAGGGAGCGAACGCATCTTGCCTTCCTCCGTGATCAATTGCTTCGCCAGGTCCGGATCGGTCAGCCATGGGCGCTGGATCCAGACCGGGCGCGATTCGCCGATGATCCGGCGCATCGACGGGTTGTCGTATTTCTGACCCGGCCGCTCCTGGTAATTGTGCAGCCGATCCGCATAGACAATGAAGAACTGCGTGCTCGCATCCTTGAACGTGCTCGGCTTGAGCTCCGGCTCGCCGTCCAGATCGTCGTCCGTCAAGACCGGCCACGCGCTCGTGTTGATATTGCCGTGCGTGAAGAAGCCGACCTCCAGCTGACCCGCGTTATTGCGGACCCATCCGTCAAAATATTCGAGCAGCTTCGCCGTGAAGGTGCGGAACTCTTCCTGTCCCGTCACGCGTGGCGAGATTCGGAGACCGGAGAGCGCCGTCGCAGCCGCTTCGAAGCTCGCCTGCAAGAGCCGTGACTCCGGGACTGCGCGGCCGAACCGCCCGTCAGTCAACGTCTCGTAGAGCACGCCGATCGGATTCACGCCGCGCGCATCGGAGTTCAGCCCGGTGGTAGTGCGATTGAGCGTCGAGCTCGCGAACCACGGCACGCCTCGCTGCACTTCCACCTGGATGTTTGGGATCTGCCCGCGATCGCGGCCCAGCTTCCACTTCTTGAAGACGATGTAGCACTGGCCGCGATAGGCCGGGTGCTGATCATAATGGCCGGCCAGCGGATTGGTGTCGCCCGAGGCGTCGCCATTATTCGTCGCCTGTCCGACGACCGCGCCTTTCTTCGGCCAGGTCTTTTTGTCGCGTGAGTCGAAGTCCGGATCGATCGGGATGACACCGCGCGTCGTGAAGACGAGCGGATCGATCGGCTGCGTTTCGCTCCCCCAATAGATGCGCGCCTGGCCGAACTTATTGACCGTTATGTCTTCGAATAGATCAGCGTCCCGAAAGAGACCCGCGTCATTTTTCCACACGATCTCCGATTCCACGATGATCTTGAAGATCGCGTCCACCGGCCAGCGACCGCCCAGCGCGACCACAAGACCGAAGTCGCAATAATACACGTGCGCGACCGAGCCGGTACTGCTCTTCCCGGTCTGGCCTTGCACATCCTTGATCACCTCGTTGTAGCCGGGCGAAATGAATTGCCCCGCGATGTAGCGGCGCCCCGCGAAATACGTGATCGGCTGCGCCTGTTGCGACGAATTCATATCGTCAGCGTTGATGTTCCCGAGACTCTTCTTCTCCTTCGGAAGATTGGTCGTGCTGCCGAAAAAGCTCATTTCGCTTTCGCTCTAAAGATCGCGACCAGATGCGCGTTGTAGCTGCTGTCTTGGATCGTGCCGCGCACCACGCCGAGACGCGGCAGCGCGTTCACGAAATGCCGGCGCTCATCGATGATGATCGGCAGATGAAACAATTCGAAGTGGCGCAGGACGAGCAGATCGCCCGGCATATAGGTGTGGTCCTTGGGGCCAAACTCCACGAACCGTTTCTTGAGCACCTTGCTCTGCGGATCATCGATCTCACCGCGCATCCACTGCAGAAGCCGGTCGCCGAAAGCGTGGCCCTGATAGTCGGCCGAGGTGCGCGGGAAAGTGAAGCGATCGACCGCGCCGGCCACGCGCAGAATCTCTTCGCAGAGGCCCACGCAATCGACGCCGCCGGCCGCGCCTTTCGCCTTCGAGAATTCTCGGAACGGCGTCCCGATCCACGACTCCGCTTCACGCTGCAAGCGCGCCGCGCGCTTGGAATCGGTGAAGAAGTAGGCCTTACTCATCCCTTCTTCCCGCCCGCTGTTTGTTTCGCCTTTAGCACCTTGATGTTTGGCGGCGTGTCGGGTGCGTAGGGATGCCCGCCGAAATCGATGCGATCGGCGAACTTCGTGTCGCGT
>JACCXL010000185.1 GCA_013697015.1 Chthoniobacterales bacterium
GGGAATTTCGGCCTCGACCAGTTTCGCCAGTAGAATGAGCGATTCCTGCCAGCCGAGGTAGCACATCTCGGCGGGGATAACGTCAGGCACGCCCTCCTGCACGATGTTCAGGTCAGTGCCGCACGAAACTTCCTTCAAGCTTATCGTTACTTGCATTTCCCCCGGCATGTTCGCGTCGTCGAATTTGTCCGTGTAGCGAATCCTTTCGTGCGGCGTCAGTTCGACGTAGGTCCCGCCGAAGGAATGGCTCTTGCCGGTGGTGAAGTTAGTGAATGACATCTTGTAGCCACCGCCGACTTTCGCCTCCATCTGGTGGACCTTGCCGGTGAATCCATTAGGCGGCAGCCACTTCGCCTTGGCGTCGGGATCAAGGAATGCGCGGTATACGGTTTCAGGTGCGGCACGGAGTACGCGGTGAAGTCGGATGGTGTTGGTTGCCATGATTGGTTGTCTTTTCGCCGTGCTCTGATTGCGATGCAACGCGGAAATCGAAAGCGGCGCACACAAATGTTGACACGGCTGGCAGACCACGCGCCGATAAACTAACGGGCAATCGCAGAGCGGTTCGCGCGCGGGTTGCGGCGGGGATCAATAGAGTCGTGTGCCGCGATATTAGTTATCGGAGCGATGGATCGAAGTTGAGTTCGGGGAGAGTTTGCGCTTAGCTTGATCGTGTGAGCGCGGCTCAGGTCATCCAAGAAATCCAGCATCTGACACCCACCGAACAAGCGGAAGTGATCCAATTTGCGTATCGTTTGGATGCCGAACGCGTGTTGACCGGGAAAGAGTTGGCCGCACTGGCCAAACGGATGGTCGAAGCCTCCGATCCGGTCGAAAAACTGAAGATTCGCGAGGAGCTCACACGCGGATTCTACGGCGACAAGCCGGATGCCTAGGAAACGCCGTCGGGGTGTTCCAAGGCCGCTCCTGGAGCCATTTATGGCTCCGCGTCAACGAGCGCCAGATTTCCATCTTTCAACTCGAACTCTTCGCGACCTGGCTGGAAACTGCCCGAAGTTCCGCACGGCAAATGGTTCAAGCGCTTTCCGGAGCTGATCGTGTGCGGTGATGGGGAGTTGGTTAGGACGTTTCTTCGGCTCGGTCAGATCCCGGAAGGCGAAGAAGTCGCGTGATTTGCGGGGAACCCGGGTTCTCCTCCTGCGTCGCCTTCGGTCTCGCCAGAAAGATCGGCGCCGTCTTGTTGGCTAACAAACGCTACCCCATCGACGCACGCGCTGTTTTGATAACATTGGCCGCGTGGAGCGAAGCGATTTACGCGGCTCTCGCAATCGTGCGCAGCCTGTCGTGTGCTTGCAGGAAAGCGGAGGCGTAGGCGCGAATTCTGATCACGGGATTATGACCGAGTCGCAGTGTCCACTCCCCTTCGCCGTCCTGCTTCAGTGATCGCTAGCTCGACGAGTTGCTTCGCTTGCTGATCTAACTCAGGGTAGATTGGAAACCTGTCCGCAACCCTTTTCAAAAAATCTGCGGCTCGATCGCCGAACAAGACTTCCAAGCGAGCGTCGTCGAACGAGTAACTCAGACGCGTCTGGTCTCGTTTATCATCGGTGCCTACAAGGACTAACACTTGTGGCATCATTTCCGTAGCATTTGCGTCCACCGCGCGTAGAAGTATTTCGCCAATCCACTTCCAGTCTTCCAAAGAATTGAGTGGCACATCCTCAGGCGTGCGGTAGTCACTCGTGAAGATGAGATGGAACAGCGTGTACGGAAATGCAGGGTCGAAGCTGTTGATGAATGTCTCGACGGGAAGGCTTGTATACTGATCGTGCGCCCGGGCTAGGATTGCCTCACGCGGGCGAAGACGTTCGTTGCGAGTGTGCTTATCTGTACCAAGCCAAAAGTAGTAGATATCGTTGAGCAACTTGAGACATCCTGGAATACACTTTTCAAGCTCCGCGGCTAACCAATCCTCGAAGCCGGCCGGCAAGCTATACCGGTCCATAGCTCGCCAAGGCGCCAAAAAGGCCGGATTATCATCCCGACTGTATTGCCTTCCCTGTCGCGAGCGAATCACTGAGTAAATCTCGGAAAGCAGTCGCAAGAACGGAAAGTCTTTGAATACAGGAACGAAGTGCTCGAACGCGTCGCTCGCTTCTTTCGATCCGTCCATGGTCGTTGCAAGTTCCGCGCGAGTCCCTTCTGGTCATCTGCTGCTTTCATCAGCTTAAAGCGGTTTGATCGCGAAACTCTGACCGCCGTAACGTTTCGCTCACAACTCTTCTCGCGTACACGCCGCCTCGGTTGCCGCTTAGGCTGAGTGTGCGTATTCGCATCGAGGAATACGGTGGACTCTGGAAGGAGTTGTAGAATGAGCACACTAACATTCCGAAGGTCGATCACGTTTTTCGAAAGCAATCGATCCCAGTCCGCTCGTAGTTCCTCGGCGGGCTTTTCGCGCTGCGCTTCGATCGCATCGCTGGACTTAAGTGTTTTCTCAGCAGAACGGATTCGATCATAGTTCTCGACGAGAAACGAAAACGCGGGCGACGCCGCAGACCGCAACGCAGATGAAATGAGTAAGAGATCGATGTTCACTTCACCGTGAAGATCTTGCCATGCGGCAACAAGTCTCCGGAGCGTGAACTTCAGTACGCGTGGGTTTGAGATGAGGCTTGCGAGCGCATGCTGCCAGTATCGAAAGTCGCCGAAGAATATCGAAGCTACGCTATAGCGATCGTCGTCCGCTGTTAGTGCTGCCGGTGCATCGGGTAACAAATCGTCGAACCGGTTGAGGCACATCGCCCGAACGCGATGAATGAGCCTCAGCGTTTGCTCCTGATCGAGCGTCGGCACTACTTCGATGAATTCACATATCCTTGCAAAGTCTACCTGTTGTTCGTTGGCGATAGTCAAAACGAAGGAGACTCCGTCTACCTCTTTGAAACGGGCAAGTAGCGCTTGAATGTCACTGAGATCGAAGTTCCGTCCGTTCCGGTCCACGTCTTCGATCACCACGACGACATCGTAGCCCACCGATCGCAGGATTGGGCTTAGCCGTTGCAGTTCCTCCAGAGGCGATAGGTGCCTGCTCACGAAAACTCGGAAGATACCTAGCCAGCCAATATCTCTCGAGATGGCATCAATATAGTTCCAGAAAGCCGGCGACGACGTCTTGATCAACGTCCAGCTCATCGATGGGCGGAGCCGCCATCAGCTTTGGGCGCAAAGTTACCGGCGCAACGTGCAGGATATTTTCGGCGTGCAAGGCGAAGTCGCCCAGCAAGTGGCCGACGCCTTAAAGATCAAACTCGCGCCGGCCCAGGAGCAGCGGTTGCTGACCCCGCCGACCATCAACGTGCGGGCTCACGATCTTTTCCTGCGTGCCCATGCCCTTGGGGCGCACGCTGACGAGCAGAGTCTCGAAGGAAAAATCGAGCTGCTGCAGGAAGCGGTCGCCGAGGATCCGCACTACGCGATGGCGTGGGGCGACCTGGCCGGCGCTTACCTGACCATCGCCGACGCGTATCGCGCGCCGCTGGAGGTTTTGGGTCCGATGCGGCACGCCGCGCTCATGTCCGTGAAGAGTGATGACGGCGCGGGTGTCGGCCATATTTGGTTAGGCGCTGTTTCCATGCTTTACGATCGGAATTTTCCCCTGGCCAAGAGCGAACTGGAACGGGCAGTCGTGCTCGATCCAAATTCTTCCGACGCGCACCGCTGGCTGGGCTGGTATCGCGCGCGCGTCGAGCGCGACTTCGACGCCGGCCGTGCGGAAATGCAACGCGCCCGCGCGCTCGACCCATCCTACACCTGGCCGCTCATGTTCGAATGCTACATTGCGATCGCGCGCGGCGAATATGAGCCCGCCTTGCAGCTCGCCGAGCAGGTCATGGAAATCGATCCGCGCTTTTTTTATGATGTGGACCCGATCGCGAACGTTTATAGCGCGATGGCACGTTGGCCGGATGCGACCAGGCGCTACGAGTCACTTCCGGCTGGCAGGCTAACCAGACCAAATTTCGAGCTGGCGATCTGTTATGTGCACACGGGCCAAAGCGATCGCGCCCGCCACATCCTGACTGATCTGGAAGCGCTCTTTCAGCGGGGTTACGTGGACCAGACACACCTTGCGGCGATCTACGCCGCGCTCGGCGACAAGGACAAAGCCTTCGCCGCGCTCGACCGGGCATGCGCCGATCGCTCCGCGCGAGTCAGCACACCGCGCTTCTATTCGTGGCTGGCGCCGCTCTTTGGCGATGCGCGCTTCGCCGCGTTGGAATACAAAGTCGCGCACTCCGCCATTTCATCGCCTCTGGAAGTGAAGCCATGAACGGAGAGAACTTCTTCAGCGAACTAAAGCGGC
Organism: Chthoniobacterales bacterium; assembly: GCA_013697015.1. Lineage (GTDB taxonomy): Bacteria > Verrucomicrobiota > Verrucomicrobiia > Chthoniobacterales > UBA10450 > JACCXL01. The sequence continues at coordinate 4,328 of JACCXL010000185.1, forward strand.
GCAACGTTTAAAAGGTGGCGATCGCCTACTGGGTTGTCGCCTGGCTGGTGATCCAAATCGCGACACAGCTGCACGGCGAATTGAGCTATTGCCTCCAAAAACACCTCAGCCGCGAGCTTCCTGCCGGCAACGTGAATGGCTTCACGGTGAACTGAGCTAAGCCTTCCGAAAACACTGAGCAACGCAAGCTGGCCGCGATCATGTTCACGGACATAGCGGTTACGGCGCGCTTTCCCAGCGCAACGAGGCGCGCTCGCTCGAACCGCTCGCCCCACACAGACACCCGCCCGTTAGACATGCGAGGGGAAATGACAGCCGAACAGCTGACCCAGCCGACTTTCCGCAATCTGAATGGCTCCTACGAAAGTTGGGCCTACCGCAACGGCCTCCTCCGACAAGTTGCGACTCTCGAGAAGCAACAATTCGTGGAGCGTAAAGACGCCGCGTCCGATGCCCGCCTTTACCGTTTGACTGCTCAGGGCCGTCTGCATGCGCTCGGTGGTCGCGATCCAAAGGCTCAATGGTCGCGTGCCTGGGACGGGCGCTGGCGTCTCGTGCTCTTTGACGTTCCTGTCGGGCAAGACGCCAAACGCTCCCGGCTAAGACGCTACCTCCGCAACAGAAGCTTCGGTT
>JACCXL010000205.1 GCA_013697015.1 Chthoniobacterales bacterium
GGGAATGGGTTCTGACGCGTGAAAGGCGAGGCGGCCAGAGCAATCGTTTTAACGGACATGTCGTACTAGGGCTGAAATGAAAGTCCCTGGAGAATCCGCGCGTCGCGATCATATAGTTACACAGACCTTACGCCCCGCCAAGTTAAATACCTCATGACCGCCGCTGATCACCGGCTATTTCGTCGGCCAGGAGCATGGGATCGGCTTTCCCTTCTTCCTGGTCAACGCTCCCAGCCGGGACCCTTGGTTGTGCAGGAAGGCCGTGCGACCTGCGTCGCCAAAGATGAACAGGGTGAAGGGAAAATGGGGCGATCTCATTGTAATCCCACGGGGACGCTATCCGGTTTCATCAATTCCGGCCACACGCGGCTGCGGATTGCCTGCTCTTATAGGTCATCTCATAAATCGTTTCGCTTTCTACCAATTTCGTCCTCGCGCTCGTCCTCGTCCTCGATTTTCCGCGTTGTTTGGAGGAGGACGACGAGAACGAGCAGGAAGCATCGGCGGGGCGGGTTCAAGTCACTCCCGAAAACCAATCCCGTCTCCGCGGCCGGCCGCGCGAGCTGAGTGCGGGGAATATCGGCGAATTGCCTTTCAAGAGAGAGACAGCACTTCCGATCGAAACGACGGCATAGCGGTTGCTTCATTCTCTTAGTCTGCGATAGGAGCGTTATGTCCTCGCCCAAACGAATTTTGCTCGTCGATGACGAACCCGGAATCACCAGCACGGTGAAATTTGCACTCGGAGACCGTCGCAAATATTCCGTGCTGGAAGAGAACAACAGTCTCCATGCACTTCAGCGGGCGCGCGAATTTCAGCCCGATCTCATCTTGCTCGACGTGATGATGCCTGGTTACGACGGCGGAGATGTGGCTCGACAGATCGAGACGGATAGCACGCTCCGAGGTACGCCGATCATTTTTCTAACCGGCCTCGTGGCGAAGGAGGAATCCGCCGCCGGGGAAGTTTTAGGCGGTTACCGGTTCATCGCGAAACCGCTGCGCTTTCGCGAACTGGTGTCGTGCGTTGACGCAGTCTTGGAGGCCGAACGCCCCCGCGTCGCTCTGCCCTCCTGAGCCGCCACTGCCTCTTGCGAACCCGCCTGAGGGTTGAAAGCGTTGCGCCAGCTGCAGGAGAGAAGATTTCCCGGGCGACTCCGCGATTTCTTTGTTGCCTGACTCGCTATCCCTACCTTGTTCCTGATCCTGGAATGCTGCTGGGAGTAGCGTGATTCGATTCCGGCGCGCTCATGCCGATCAGATTCGGATAAGCAGGGCCATCAGCGCCGGCAGAACTTCGGGTTTGTTTCGCGTTGCGCCTCCTCCATAGAATCACCGTATGACTCGCTGCTCCTTTTTTCTTTTTTCTCATAGCCCTGGCCCGCAATCCCGATTTCACTCTCAGGGAGAACGGCTTGTCAACGCGGTCTGCTCATCGCGACGCTTCGCATCTCCATTGGTATCTGGCAATGACTGAAGAGCCGACGACCTCCGGCTCCCGGAGCGTCGCGGGCGCAGATGGCGCACAGATCCGCTGTTCGTGGATGAGCGATGAGTTCATGTTGGATTACGAGCTGCCACGGCCGATTACGGCAGAGCAAACCGTGTTTGTTGCGCTTCGTGCCGACAGACAGAATGGGTCAGCTATTTTGCCCTACACTGAGCATCAGGAAGGCTCCACGGTTTTTCTGCCGTTTAAGGCGCACGCATTGTACGAGCTTCGTCGAAGCTCTGCCGGCGCAGTGGACGTTTTCGTGCGCCGCTTCGAAAACCTGAGCTGGGACGACCTAATACCGGCGCCAGAAGCACGGGGCGAGGTCAACGGCGCGACGATAACGCTTCGCATTCCGCTAATACCACGGATTAGGCACTCTCTCAGTTTCGTGACCTACGCAAAGAATTTCGCCGGGGCCATGAGTTGGGGCAGCCTCTTTGGTTGCAGTGACGCCGCTACACCCGCGGGCCAGGGAGACAAATACGTTGCGCATTATCTGCATGGCGTCTTCGGCTCGGCCGTGAAAATGCCTTTCAGCATTAACTCACGCCTCGACCATGACTCACAGAAGGTCCGGATCTATCAACTATTCGTTAGGTTATTCGGTAATACCAATGGCACGCGGAAACCGAACGGCACTATAAACGAAAACGGGGTGGGAAAGTTCTCGGACATTAACGAGTCTGCGATCGCGTCGCTTAAACAAATGGGCTTCACGCACATCTGGCTTACCGGCGTCCTTCAGCAGGCGACCGGGACTGATTATTCGCAGATCGGCGCACCGGCCGACGAGCCCGATTTACTGAAAGGACTTGCGGGCAGTCCTTACGCGATCAAAGACTACTTCGATCTGTGTCCCGACTATGCGCAGAAACCAGCGGAGCGCCTGCCGGAATTCCGTGCGCTTCTGGAGCGGCTTCACTCGGCAGGCCTTAAAGCCATTATCGACTTCGTACCGAATCACGTCGCACGCTGTTATAGCTCGGATGTTCAGCCCGATTTACATTTTGGCAGCAAAGGTCAAGAGGGCCGGGGCGATGATATCACGAAGTTCTTCGACCCCGGAAATAATTTCTTTTATCTCACGCCCGGGAGCGACGGACCGCCGTTGCGGCTGCCAACCTGGAAGGACGGTCAGCCATTGAGTGCTACCTGCCAGCTGGCCGGACAGAATTGCGACGGCTTCTTCGAGGGAGAACGTGACCTTGGCCGCGTAACCGGGAACAATGTCACGAGCTGGACGCCCCAGCTCGGAGACTGGTATGAGACAGTAAAGCTAAACTACGGCTTCGATTTCTCTGACCCGACGCAGAAGCGACGCGAATACCCGCATGCCGGTGCGCCCGACAAAGCAGTGCCAGATACCTGGGTGAAAATGGACGGTGTCATCGATTACTGGCAATCCGTCGGCGTAGATGGTTTCCGTTGCGACATGGCCCACATGATTCCACCGGAATTTTGGAGTTGGGAGATCGAGCGAGCGCGAAGCCGCCGGCCCGACGTTTATTTTATGGCGGAAGCTTATGACGACGATCCCGCCAAGGTGCCGGGAAGCGATCCCATCGTAGCCGGTCTGAACCATGGTCGCGGAAACGTCATGTTCGGATTGCTGAATGCCGGATTTAACGCCGTCTACGGCGCTCCGGTTTATCGAGCGCTCAAGAAGATTTATGACGGACCCGGCTGGGCTAACGACATCGACGACGCGGTGGGAGATGAGTTTATCTTCCACAACTCGGTTCATTACGCCGAGAACCACGACGAAGTCCGGCTGGCCGCGAGCTCACAATGGGGAGGACACGGAATGAAGGTAGGACGACCGGTCGCAGCCATTCTTTACGGAATTTCGCGCGGACCGGTGCTGCTTTACAACGGACAGGAAGTTGGCGAACCCGGCGCCGGACGCGAAGGGTTTGGAGGCGACGACGCGCGCACCTCCATTTTTGGTTACTGGTCAATGCCGGAACTGGTTAAGTGGAACAACGATCACACCTACGATGGAGCAGGGCTCTCGGGGGAGCAGCGATC
>JACCXL010000213.1 GCA_013697015.1 Chthoniobacterales bacterium
CCGCCCAACCACCCACCGCGCTGGTGAGAGCCCAATTACGTCCGGTGCCCTTCGGAATTGCCTGTGCGTAAGCCACCGCCGCGACATGATCGAATTCCGCCCAACGCCCAACGATCATCGGCATCAGAATGTTTTTTTCCTGCTGCTTCGGAAGTGTTTGCACAAAGGCGAGCACGTCGCGGACGTTATTTTCATCGATCGCTTCCGCGAGCTTGTTAAACGTCGCGAAACTATGGCGACTGCTCGGGCGCAGCGTGGCCGCTTTGATCTCAGCCACAATCTGCTCAGCGGACGGCGCGCCCGTTGATTCCTTCGCCTTCGTGGGAGCCGGAACTGTTTGCGTCAGCGGCTCCGCCACCGTCGCGGCAGGACCTGCGTTAGCCCCGGCCTCGCGCGGAAGGACTTTGGTTTCTGCGCGCGGAGACGTTACCCGCTGCGGGAAACTGTAGCGGCCAATCGCCAGGCCGAGGAGTAATGAACCAAAAGCGAGCAGGACCGGGGCGACGAATCGGTTCACGTGAACAATTTAGCTCGAGTGGTTAAATGTTCAAATGAACATATTCAAATTTGAGAGGGCTAAATAATTTTTACCGGACATTCCGGCAGCGCTTTCAAAAAGGCGCGCCCATACGGTTTGGTGACGATCCGGTTGTCGAGGATCACGACGATCCCGCGATCACCCTTCGTCCGAATCAAGCGCCCAACGCCCTGCCGTAATTTCAGAATCGCTTCCGGCAGCGAGTATTCCGTGAAAGCGTCGCCGCCTCGTTCTTCGATCAACTCCAGTTTCGCTTCAATCAACGGATGATCCGGAACCGCGAAAGGCAGACGCGTGATGATCACACTCGAGAGCGCGTCGCCGGGCACATCGACGCCCATCCAAAAGCTGTCTGTCCCAAACAGAACGCTGCGCGGTGTCGTGCGAAATTGATCGAGCAATTTCCCGCGCGGCATCCCCCGCCCCTGCACGAGCAGATTCATCGCTTGCTTCGCAAAAAATGGCTGCATTTCATCAGCCAGTTGCTGCATCGCTCGATAGCTCGTGAAAAGCACGAAGGCGCGGCCCTCCGTCTCCGTCACGAAATGCGAAACCCACTTCGCCAGCGCTTCGCCGTAGGCAGCGTGCCGTGGGTCCGGCATCTTCTGCACCACGAAAAGCTTCATCTGCGCGCGAAAATCAAACGGGCTGCCGAGTTGCAGCGCCTCCGCCTCCTCCGCGCCGATCCGTCGCCGGAAGTAGGCAAGGTCAGCGCGCCCCACCGCCAGGGTCGCGCTCGTCATGACCGAACAGCATCCGGCGCGGAAAATCATGCGACGCAGAACCGGCGCGACATCAATGGGGGCCGCGTTCAAACACAGAAACTGCGCCACTTTTCCGGTTCGCTCGATCCAGTAGACGCGCCCTTCCGCGCTCTGCTCCAGAAACGTGACGATCGCCAGGCGCGCTTCTGAAATTCGCCGCGCCAGCTCCTGCAACTCGGCCTTCAGGAATTCGTCTTCGGTGCGTCTTACCACCTCCACGATGCGCAGTTCCAGCCCAGCCAATCGTGCCGAGATTGTGTCCGGCACATAATCACTTTGGCGGATTCGGACTTCGCGGCCTTTTCGGAAATCGGTCCGCTCCTCGATGGCGCGGAAAAAGGCATCAACGTCGTCCGCCAATCCTGCGGCGAGCGTCACGCCCGCGGCATCGCGGGTGATGGTAAAGAGACCCTTGCGCGTTTTCGCGTTGTAGAGCCGCTGGATCGTGGCCTTCAGTCCATATTGCGGAACGGCGATGCCGGTTTGCCGCGAGGCGACCTGCTCCAAAGTATGCGCCTCATCGAAGATGATGAAATCGTTCGGGAACAGGTAACCGCTTTCGCGGTTTTCCTGCTCTTCCACCCCGCCCAAGAGAATGAAAAGGAGCGTGTGATTAATGACGATCACGTGCGCGGCGTCCGCCATAATCCGCGCCCGCTGGTAAAAACAGCGGGCCCCGCAGCCCTTCTTTGTGCAGATATGCTCTTCGCTGCAAACTTGCGCCCACACTTTGGGATCGGGCTCGACCCCGAGGTCGCTCAGAGAGCCGTCCACAGTCGTATTTGCCCAAGCAGAGAGTCGCGCGAGCTCCGCTTGTTCGGAGGTCGTAAACAGTCCGGCGGCTTGTTGCTGCGCGCGTTCCAGACGTCGCGGGCAGAGATAATTCCCCCGTCCCTTTACGAGCGCGGCCTCGAACTCGACCGGCAACACCTTGCGCAGAATCGGAATGTCTTTATCAATCAACTGCTCCTGCAAATTGATCGTGTGCGTGCTGACGATTGCTTTCTTCCCCTGCTCCAGCGCATGCAGGATGGCCGGGACCAAATAAGCGATCGATTTGCCGACACCCGTGCCGGCTTCGATCACGAGATGCCGCTCCTCCTCAAGAGCATGCGCGACCGCCACCGCCATTGCCTGTTGCTCGGGCCGGTACTCGAAGTTACGGGCCTTTGCGAGCAAACCCGTGGGCGAAAAGAACTCGCGCACGCGTGAGACGAAATCAGTTTCGAGAGAATCTCGGAGCGCAATCATGTAAAATTCGGTCTTGCCCTTTGCCGTTTCAGATTTTGTTTGAGGCGTGCCACGACTCGCCCGCTGCGGCGGTGTCGAGCAACTGCACGTTAGCTGAAACGCCGCCCACGACATCGAGATTCTGCCATGAGACTGCTTGATCGCTATGTGCTGCGGATGTTCTCCCAAGCCTACGCCTATTGCATCGCTGGCTTCATCTCCATCTGGCTGATCTTCGACATCAGCGATAATATCTCCACCTTCGTCGACGAACATTTTTCGGTGGCGCGGATGGTCAAATATTACCTGACTCAAATCCCGCAGATTCTGGTCATTCTCCTGCCGGTTTCTCTCCTCCTCGCGCTCCTCTTTTCATTAGGACGAATGTCGCGCTCGAACGAAATCGTTTCCATGCTAACCGCCGGAGTAAGCATTCCTCGCGTCCTGCGTCCGCTGATCGTGGCGGGACTGCTCACCACCGTCGCAAGTACTGCGTTAAATTATTCCCTCGCGCCTCATGCCGAGCAGGCGCGGCGCACGGCTTTCGAACGGACGGGAGCACGCAAGCAGCAATGGTTTACCGGCCAGGTCTTTCGCAACCGCACGGACGAAAGGACCTGGTTCATCCAAAGATTCCGGCCCGGCATCGATGAATTCGAGAACGTTCAGGTATTGCAGCAGGATGCGCAGGATAACATCACGACGAGTTATCTCGCCGCGCGGGCGCTTTATCGGCCGGAAACGAAGGAGTGGGATTTGCGCAACGCAAAAGTCGTCAACTACGACGCGCCCGGAAACATTGTGAAAGAAGAGACGTTGCCGGCACTCACGATCAAACATTGGAGCGAAACACCCTACCGCCTGGCCAGCGCCAATGTGCGCGCGGAGTTCCTGAGCATCTTGGAGTTACGCAAATACATTCAATCGAACTCCGACTTTCCGCGCACCTTGCTGGCGCCGTTCTTCACGCATCTCCAATATCGTTGGGCGCTTCCCTGGACCTGTCTGGTCGTTGTTTTTATCGCGGCTCCGCTCGGCATCGGATTTTCCCGTCGGGGCATTCTCTCGAGCGTGGCGACCTCGATCGTTCTCGTATTCTCGATGAATTTTTTGACGCATTTCTTTCTCGCGCTCGGTGAAGGGGATCGCGCGGCGCCCTGGCTCGCGGCCTGGACTCCGAACGTGATTTTTGCCGCGATCGGTCTCTACCTCCTGGTCCTGCGCGCCACGAATCGGGAAGGGCTCGGCTTTCGGCCATGGCGGGCGCGTCGTATAGTGGCGCGATGACTGCCCTCCCGAATGATTGGCCGATAAAGCATCGCGCCGAACTTTGCGCGGTGACACAACGCCCCTTCGCGCCCGGCGAACAATTTTACACCCTGCTCTTCCGCGAGGGCGAAGGCTTCCGTCGCGAGGATTTGAGTGAAGAGGCGTGGTCGTCGCGGAACGAGAATATACGGCCATTTTCTTTTTGGAAGAGTCGCTACGAGGCGGCCCCTCCAGCGTCTCCCGAACCGCTCGCCAAAGAAAGCGCAGAGAATCTCTTGCGCCGCCTCCTGATGGACAACGATGGAACGCACGCAAACGCCTGCTACGTGCTGGCCGCGATGCTGGAGCGGAAACGAGTGCTGAAGCAAATCGATACGAAAGATGAGGGCGATGGACGCGTCCTAATCTATGAACACATCGAAAATGGCGACGTCTTCCTCGTGCGCGATCCCAAATTGCGGCTCGACGAAGTGGGTTCCGTGCAGAGCGAGATCACGGCGCTCCTGAACCAGGCAGCGCTCGCAGGAGCCAGCGCCTCGTCCGGAACATGAGCATACTCCTGCCTTGGTTTTCCGGAGAGCTTTTCCCGCTCTACCTCGCGCCCATGGCCGGGGTTTCGGACAAAATCTTCCGGCAACTCTGC
>JACCXL010000214.1 GCA_013697015.1 Chthoniobacterales bacterium
CGAAGCGACATCGGTCTCGATTTCTCGTCCGCGCTTCGTTCCATCCTGCGCCAGGATCCGGACATCGTGATGGTGGGTGAAATTCGCGACAACGAAACGGCGGACATTGCGGTGAAAGCGGCGCTGACGGGTCACCAGGTCCTGAGCACGCTGCATACGAACGATGCGGCGGGCGCGATCACGCGGCTCGACGACATGGGGATTGAGCCGTTCCTCATCTCCAGCTCGGTCATCATGGCCTGCGCGCAACGCCTCGTGCGGCGCATCTGCACAAATTGCCGCGAAGAATTCGTGCCGGAGATCGAAATCTTCGAGCGCCTCGGGATCACGCCGCCAGAGGGCGCGGTGTTTTATCACGGCAGCGGATGCGATCGCTGCAAGGGGCGCGGCTACCTCGGGCGCTTCGCCATCATTGAAGCGCTGCCGGTGACTGAACCGATCCGCCGCCTTATTATCAAGCGCGCCTCCGCGGCGGTGATCAAGCACCACGCGATCACTGAGGGGATGAGAACATTGCGCATGGTCGGCATCGACAAGGCGCTGGAGGGAATGACGACGCTGGAAGAGATCTGGCGCGTAACCGCAGAAGACCGCTAACCAATGACGATCCCATTCCTGCAATTTTTTAAACGCGGCAAAACCGGCCCGAGCAAAGGCCAAGCCGCCGCCCCACTGCCCGTGTTGTCCAAGCCGAGCAGCGAGCGCATGAGCAAAACGGTCATGCCGAATGTCACGCGCACGATCGGCCCGCAGGATCCATTTCGGTTGGCGGCCGGAGCAGGCGGGATGACGAATATGCCGGCGGGGATGCCGGGGCCGACCGCGAATGCGCCGCGCGTCGTCGCGTTCGGCGGAAACAAGAACAATCCCGTCCTGCCGCGCGCCGTCGCGCTCGCGTTGGAGCCGAGAGTGGAGCGCGTTATTTCGCTCGAGCTGGGCGACATCATTCCGCAACTCCCGTCCGATCTAATCAAAGCGATCGATCCCGAGGAAACGAAGCGGCGCGTTTTGCTGAAGGCCTCGGAAATCGAGAAGGGGATGGCGAACGGGCGTCCGAGCGTTTTGGTGGCCAGTATTTACCAGCAGATTCCGGAGATTTTTTTACGCGCGGTGCCGGCAAGCGACCTGGCGCAGGTGCAGTTGCCTTTCGCCAAAGTGCTCGAGCAATTCACGCAACTGCAAGTGCGATCCGATCAACTGCGCGACCACGCAGTGCCGCAGGTCAAGACGCCATTCTTGCAAGTGACAATCGAGGACAGCGACAAGTTCGGAGTTCCGCTCCCGATGCAATCGCTCGAAACGTCGCCGCTGCCGCCGGTGCGGGTGGAGCCGGCAACCGCGCACTCGATTGCGGCGGCCGAACCGGAACCAGCGGGTTTCCCAGAAGTTGCGTGGCCCGCGAGCGACGGCGAACGCAATGGGACACTGTCTTCCCCGGGGATGGCGCCCAAGCGCATTCCCTTCAAGCTTGAACCGAATGGAACGGACGCGCCCGCCTCTGAGAAAGTTCCAGCCTCACGTGGGGCGTCCGTTCCGACTAGTCCGGCTGCTCCCGTCCGGATTGACTTTAAAGCTGGCCAGCCCTTTGTCGCGGAGGCCGACGCCACCCCCGCATCCGCGGCGGCCGAAACAGCTAATCCAGCCGCGGCGGCCCCAACGGAGGGGGTGCAGATATCGCTTCCGCTCCGGCCGATTTTGCAGGCCTTGCCGCCGATGCAACTGCGCGGCGACGCGAACAGCGTTGCGGACGATGCGCGGGTGGAGTTGCCGTTCGCACTCGTCGAACCGCAGCTTGCGACGGGTCGCGTGACGATCGCGCCGGCGGTTTTTGCGGCCGCTCTTCCGGAAGCGCACCGTGAGATTTTCGATGCGGAGGCGGTGGCGGCCGATGTTTCGCTGCCATTGCAGGATGTGCTGAAGAATTTGCCAGCCGCGTCGCTACAGATGCGGGGCGATCAGGTGGAACAGGAAGCGGTCGAACAATTTGCGACCCCGTTTTCGGCGAAAGCGGAAGAGGACGCAAAACGTTTCAACGTGAAAACCGCGCCGTCTGCCAGACGAAAGCCGAAGCGCGCGCAGGGCGCTCCCGCCGAACCGGAGAAATTTCCGGAATCGGTTTCTCCGGCCGTCCCGGAACCGAGTCCGGCTGAGGAGCCGGTCGCAGCGGCGGTGCGTTCGCCTCTGCAGGAAGCGCTGGAGACGGATGAGGAGCTGGACGCGAAAGGAGTGGTCGCCCGCGTGGACAAACTGGCCGGGGTGAAGGCTTCGGCATTGTTGTTCGGAGACGGGCTCAGCCTGGCCGGGAATTTGCCCGCGGAATGGAAAGCAGAAGGACTCTGCGCGATGGCACCATCGCTGCTCCTGAGAATAGAGAATCACATGGCCGATACGCAGCTGGGCAAGTTAATGGCAATGACACTGGCGTGCGCCAACTCGACCATCACATTTTTTATGCATGACAATCTTTGCCTCGCCGCGCTGCACTCCAATGGTGAGCTCGCGCCGGGCGTGCGCGATCGCCTGAGCACCGTCGTGCAGGAGATATCCCGGAAATATTCCCAGCCCGCCTAGGAGCGCCATCATGTCGATCATCAATTACGCCAGCCGCGAAATTCAGTTCAAAATCGTTTACTACGGGCCTGCGCTCTGCGGCAAGACGACCAATCTTGGCTACATCCATCAGCGTATTAATCCGGAAAATCGTGGCGATCTGGTCTCGCTCGCGACCGCCGCGGACCGCACGCTTTTCTTCGATTTCCTGCCGCTGAACGCGGTCGTGATCAAAGGCTTCGTGACGAAGTTCCAGCTTTATACGGTGCCGGGGCAGGTCATCTACAACGCGACGCGGCAATTGGTTTTGCGCAGCGTCGATGGCGTCGTTTACGTGGCCGATTCGCAGTGGGAGAAGATGGAAGAGAACGTCGAGAGCTTCAAAAATCTAGAGGACAACCTGGCCAAGCAAAATATCTCGATCGACGAGATTCCCTACGTCCTGCAGTACAACAAGCGCGACCTGGAAAACATCGCGCCGGTCAATTACCTCGAGTACGTGCTGAACAACCGGAAGAAGCGCGTGCAAAGTTTCGAAGTCATTTCCAGCACTGGGCAGAATGTGTTCGCCTCGCTGAACGCGGTCTCCCAAATCCTGCTGCACAAATTCAGCAAGCAAAGCGACGTGCCGAAGGCGGCTGCGTCGCCCGTGGCGATTCCAGTTGAGCCGCCCGTCCGCCTGAAAGCGGGCGCCGGAGTATGAACGCGATCCCCGTCCTTACGATCGAAGACGTCGCGACCCTGGACGGCGTGCTCGCGGAATTTTTGAAAAAAGCGGAAGCGGAACTGACGGTCGTGATCGACCGCGGCGGCAATGTCATCTCGCAATATGGCGATATGACAGTGATGGACGTGACGATTATCGCGGCGCTCGCGGCCGGCTCGTTTGCCGCGACCAAGGAGCTCGCGCGGCGCATCGGCGAGGTGGAGTTCAACGCCCTCTACCATCAGGGAAACGGCAATCACATGTTCATGAACTCGGTCGATGACGACACGATCATGATCACGGTTTTCGGACATCGCACGACGGTAGGGCTGGTGCGATTTTATTCCGCCGCGACCGCCCAAAGCGTGGCGACGATCTTGAAATCGCTTTCGCGTGAGGGGCATGGTTTCTCCTTTGACGCCTCCGACATCGAAGCGGCTCCCATTTTCGTTGATCAATAGGCGCATTCTCCAGCGCCACGCGATTTGATGCGGGCGGGTCGCCGGTGGAGTTTGCGCCATGCCCCGCCCGCGAGTCCTCGTCCCGCTGCTGTCCGCCGCTGCGCCCCTCGTCTTCGTGGCCCAAGTTTTTTCGGTGACCGATGTCGCCACCTGGCATAACGATCAAGCTCGCACCGGCGCGAACACGACTGAGGCGATTCTCAACCCGACGAACGTCAACTCCACGCAGTTCGGCAAGGTTTTCTCGATCCCGGTCGACGGCAAAGTAGATGCGCAGCCGCTCATCGTGTCGAACGTAAACCTGAGCGGCACGCCCGGCGGCGCGACGCGTAATCTGGTCTTCATCGCGACAGAGCACGACAGCGTTTATGCGTGCGACGCTGACGATGGATCGATCATCTGGCAGAAGTCGCTCCTGAAAGCGGGCG
>JACCXL010000171.1 GCA_013697015.1 Chthoniobacterales bacterium
TGCATCCTTTTTTCGACACCTTGGAATTCCGAATTTGCGACGCGCAATCCCGAGTGGACGACACGATCGCGCTCGCGGCGCTGATGCAAGCTGTCGTCGTCAAGCTGCACAAACTGCTGAGGCAAAACATCACATTCCGGATTTATTCTCGGCGCCTGCTCGAAGAAAATCGCTGGCGCGCAGCGCGCTATGGACTCGGGGGGAAGCTGATTGATTTCGGCCGCGGCTGCGAACTTGAGACGCGTAGTCTAATTCACGAAATCCTAGAATTCGTCGCGCCGGAAGTGGACGAACTTGGCAGTCAGCGCGAGATGGCGCACGTGGAGCGAATTTTACGCGAAGGCACAGGCGCCGATCGCCAACTGATGGTGTGGGAACGCACTCAGGACACGAAAGCCGTGGTCGACCAAATCGTGGCCGAAACATATGAGGGCTTCGATTTAGAGCAGATGCGACTCCCTCCTGCCCCATCGCAGAATTGATTGGGGATCGGCCGCGACGATGAGGCGCTGCTGATATTTGCTGAACCTCCTTTTCCGCGCAATTCTTACCGACCTTTGCGCAATGCCTGACCGCCCCATTATCGATGCTGTTGCCGTTGACCCGGAACTTCTGCCCGGTGCGCGCAACGCGATCAGGATCTGCCTTCGACTGAAACCCGAAGAGCGCATCACGATCATCACCGACGAGGCCACCATGGACGTTGCCGCCGCTTTGGAAGCCGAGATCGTCGAGGTCGGCTCCGAGTTCAGCACTTTCGTGCTCGAACATTACGCGCGGCGGCCGCTCACCGGCATGCCCGAGATAATTTTGGAAGACCTGACGCGCTCGCAGGTTTCCATTTTCGCCGCGCAAACCCAAACCGGTGAGCTCGGCTCGCGCATTCAGATGACGGCGGTCGTGGGCAAGCATCGCCTGCGCCATGGCCATATGGTCAACATCAACCGGCAGATCATGCTGGAAGGGATGCGGGCGGATTTCCTCGCGGTTGACGCACTCAGTCAGCGGTTGATCGAGCAAGCTCGCGTGACCTCGAAGATCATCTGCCGGACAGGGGCGGGGACGGATTATGTGGCTGAGATTTCACCGAAGCTAAAGTGGTTGAAAACCAGCGGCATCATCACGCAAGAGAAGTGGGGCAATCTGCCGGGCGGGGAAATTTTTACCTCGCCCTTCAACAGTAACGGCGTCTTCGTGGTGGATGGTGCGGTCGGCGATTACCTCTGCCAGAAGTACGGCGATATTCAGAAGACACCGCTCACGATTGAGATCGAAAACAACCGGATTCGGTCGTTGCAGTGCGATAACGAAGTGTTACTCGAGGAATTCCGCGCTTACACGAGCACGGACGAAAATAGCAATCGCGTCGGCGAGTTCGCGATCGGAACAAACACGGCCTGCACGCGCGTGATCGGGAACATCCTCCAGGACGAAAAGATTCCCGGTATACACGTCGCCTTCGGTCATCCCTACGCGGAGCACACCGGGCAGACTTGGATTTCGAAGACGCACATCGATTGTGTCGGGCGCGACTTCGATATCTGGTTCGACGGCGATCAGATCATGCGCGCCGGCAAATTTCTCATCTGATGCCGCCAGGTGAACTCGCGCACTTGTTTGCGAACAACGCCGCGTGGGCGCGGCGCATGCGCGAGAGCGACCCCGAATTTTTCGATCGGCTGTCGCACCAGCAATCGCCGGCGATTTTGTGGATCGGCTGCTCCGACAGCCGCGTGCCCGCGAATCAAATCATCGGCATGCTCCCGGGCGACGTTTTCGTGCACCGGAATATCGCGAACATCGTCGCGCACAGTGACCTGAATTGTCTTTCCGTGCTGCAATTCGCGGTCGACGTCCTGCGCGTTCGGCACGTGGTGGTGTGTGGCCACTACCGGTGCAGCGGTGTTCGCGCCGCGCTCGACGATCAGCGTCACGGTCTCGTCGATAACTGGTTGCGGCATGTGCACGACGTCCGGTTAAAGCACGGAAACGAGCTCGGAAAAATCAGCGACCCTGAGGCGCGCGTGGCGCGATTGTGCGAACTGAATGTGATCGATCAAGTCGAGAACGTGCAGAACACCACGACGGTCGTGGATGCGCGAGCACGCGGACAGGAGCTCGCGGTGCACGGGTGGATTTATGACGTGTCCGATGGCTTGCTGCGCGATCTAAACGTCACGCTCACCGATAATCCCTGATGCACCCGGAGGCGCGCGCGCGGTTCAACGCGGACTTCACGCCAGAGAAGTACTCGGCGCTATTGCGTTGCGTGAATGAAAGTACGCGGTGGCCGGCCGGCTTTCGCGTTTCGGAAACGCCGATTTTTTTAACGCGCGAGTTCACTGGGGAAGCGGTGTACGCTGCGAATGAAATCGCGGCGCAAACGCAAACCGCGGAGTTTGTGAAACACGCAGCGTCAGCGATTCCAAGCGGGTTGGAAGTGCCGAACGAATCGCGGCATCCCGAATTCCTTATTATCGATCTTGGGATCTGCGCCGAAGGCGATCGGGTCGTGCCGCGCCTGATCGAGCTGCAGGCGTTCCCGAGCCTATTCGGATTTCAATTCTTGCTGCTCGGCTGCATGCGCAAAGCATATCCAGCGATTCCACATAATTGGACGTCGTCGTTCGGCGGAATTAAAGACGAGGCGTACCTCGACCTCTTGCGCCAAACGATCGTTGCCGATGCCAATCCGGAAAATGTGGTTCTGCTCGAGATCGAACCGGAGAAACAAAAAACGCGGATCGATTTCGCCTGCACTGAGTCGCTTCTTGGCGTCCGGCCCGTTTGCCTAACGAAGGTAAAAAAACGCGGTCGCCAATTATTTTATGAGCGAGATGGCCGCGAAGTGCGGATCGAGCGGATTTACAATCGCGTTATCTTCGATGAGCTGACGCGCCGGCCCGATCTCAATCTGCCGTTTCGGTTTCAAGATGATCTCGACGTGAAATGGGTCGGTCATCCCAACTGGTATTTCCGGATCAGCAAACATTCGTTGCCGTTTCTGAAAACAAAGCACACTTCGCCGGCATTTTTCTCGGACGAATTTCCGGCGAAGGAGGACATCGCCGATTACGTTTTGAAACCGCTCTATTCGTTTGCCGGGCTCGGCGTCGATATGGAACCGACGCGGGAAAAACTCGACACTCTGGAAAAACCCCAGGAATGGATTCTCCAGAAGAAGGTTCAGTATGCCGAGTTCGTGCCGACCGTGGAAGGGCCGAGATCGAAAGCCGAAATCCGGATGATGTTTATCTGGCCGGAAAACGGCGAACCGACGCTGGTGAACAATCTTGTCCGGATGAGCCAGGGAAAAATGATGGGCGTCGATGTTAACAAAGACAAAACTTGGGTCGGCTCGAACATCGCGCTGCACGAAAGCGCATAGCCAGCTATTTGCGTTGCATCATTTGCACTGCTTCGGCCGAAGTACGGATCGGCACTATTTCAAACTCCATAAGATCGCTCCAGTTATCGGTCCAGATCGGGAAGAGCGATTCGTCTTCGGTCCGCATTAGTTGCCAGCAAGTTTTGAAGGCGTGATCGATCCAGCTGGAAACGTAATCGAGGCCTTCGGGCATCATCCGGCCTTTCTCGCGCAGGCGGCGATAGATTTCGGGATCGGCGCCCTCTTTGAAGCGCTCGATGACCATGTAAAGCATGATCAGCTCTTCAACTCTTTGTCCGTCTCGGCAAAGGCGTTGACGGCAAATTCCAAATCCTCACGTGAATGCGCCGCGCTTACCTGCGTGCGCACCCGCGCGGCGCCGTGCGGCACGACCGGGTAGAAGAAGCCGATAACGTAGACGCCTTTCTCCAGCATCCGCGCGGCGAAGCGCTGCGATTTCGTGGCGTCGCCTATCATGATCGGCACGATTGGGTGCGTGCCCGGCTTGATCGTAAGCCCGTGCTCCGTCAGCGCCACGCGAAAGTAATTTGTGTTCGCTTCCAGTTTATCGCGCAACTCCGTCGAAGCGCTGAGGAGCTCCAGCGCTTTCAATGAAGCCGCGACAATAGGCGGAGCGACGCTGTTGGAAAAAAGATAGGGCCGCGAACGTTGCCGCAGCAGCTCGACGATCGGCTTCCGTGCGCTGGTGAACCCGCCGCTCGCGCCCCCGAGTGCCTTGCCGAGCGTTCCGGTGATGATGTCGATTTTTCCCATCACATCGCGGTACTCATGTGTGCCGCGGCCGGTTTTTCCTAGAAAACCGCTGGCATGCGCGTCGTCGATCATCGTGAGCGCGCCGTATCTTTCCGCGAGCTCGCAGATCGTGCCGAGGTCTGCGATTGTGCCGTCCATCGAGAAGCAGCCATCCGTCGCGATCAAACGATTACGCGCGCCGCTCGCCTCACGCAGCTTCGCTTCGAGATCGGCCATGTCGTTGTGCTTGTAGCGCGCGCGTTGCGCTTTGCAGAGCCGGATGCCATCGATGATCGAGGCGTGATTCAATTCATCGGAAATGATGGCGTCCTGCTCGC
>JACCXL010000238.1 GCA_013697015.1 Chthoniobacterales bacterium
CTCAGAAACTCATTGTGATTATTTTTTAGAACGGTCGATTACTTGTAGTGAAACTGTTTGCTGTATCAATCGTATGGTTACTACTCGCGTTGGGTACTACGGCTTCCGCACTGACGATGCGGGTTCGCTTTGACAAACAGTCTTATCAGCTGGGCGATACATTGAAGTGCTTCATTGTTTTTACGAACACCTCGGACCGAACCATACGATTGCTTCCGAGAGACATAATCTTTCCCGCGGCGGAAGTACATTTCCAATCCCTTGGGACAGGTAATTTTGGTCAACTGGTTCGCCTGGGCGAAATCGCAATAGATTTCGAGGAGCTGAGCAAGCAGGTAGTCGTTCTCCCACCAGGGGCGTCGTACAACCGAACACTGGAGGCGGAGGTGCGCTCAACATTCCGGGACTCTTATCACGACAATCGCCGCGGGTTGATTCTCGATTTTCCTGGATCGGCTTTGCTTATGCCTGGCTTCGGAAAATACAGGGTCGTTAAGGAGTTTAAGCAGTCTCCCCATGATTATATTCTCCAATATCTCTCGGCGGGGCCACCACTCTGGTCTGGGAAAGTCCAGTCGCCTCCTGTATTCGTCGAATTTCTACAACCGGCCGGCAGAGCGCGGTTCTGACGAGTTTGCGAAAAGCATCGGATAAGACACAGCCGGTTCGTTGGGGCTATTTCTATATCTTGAAACTGCCAGAGCACCTAGCCGACTTGTAATCGCGGACGGTCGCGCCAGATTTCTGGAGCAATCGGGGGCGGCCATGGACGGTGGTGGACGAGTTGCGTATGAAACGCGGATTATCGAACCCAATCTGGCCTTTGGTGTTCATTTTCGGAATTGGCGTTGCGTATTGGATGATGGCCTGATGGCGGGGGCTGATAACCGCACCTGATCGCGCACTCCGGTAGGATGAAAGCGACGCATCAGACCGACGCGTATCAGAGAACTGCTGCTCTAAATGGCGGTCCTTCTTCCACGAAGCGGTGCTGAAATAACCAAGAATCGCGCGTTAGTGCCTGGCCATCTCGTGGCGCCGTGATGTTACTGTTGAATTTGCTCGCGCCGCCGCTCGCGACCTGAGAGAGGAACATGAACCGTGAAGGCGCGCCTGCTTTTAATCGAAGATGACGCGGACGTTGTCGATCTGATCGCGGGATATTTCCGCAAACATGGCGAGTTCACATTCAGCATCGCCCGCGACGGAGCGGAAGGCTTACGCATGGCGCGCGAGATTCTGCCCAACGCGATCATTCTCGATTTGATGCTGCCGAAGATGCCTGGACTCGAAGTCTGCAAGATTCTGAAAACCGATCCGGCGACGCGCCAGATTCCGATCGTCATGCTGACTGCGAAAGCGGAGGAAATCGATCGCATTGTCGGCCTGGAGTTTGGCGCCGATGATTACGTGACGAAGCCGTTCAGTCCGCGCGAGCTGATCCTGCGAACCAATGCCATCCTGCGTCGCACCGGCTCGTCCGATGCCGGATCCACCGCAACGCTGACGGCGGGCGCGATCGTGATCGACCCGGAGCACCATCGCGTGACGCTGGCGGGCAAGCCGCTCGAATTAACCGCGATTGAATTCAAGCTTCTCCGCACCCTCCTGCAACGGCGCGGGCGCGTGCAAGCGCGTGACCGCCTCCTCAACGACGTCTGGGGTTACGAAAGCATCATCGATACGCGCACCGTGGATACGCATGTTCGCCGCTTGCGTGAGAAACTGGGCAAGAGCGGGAATGTCATCGAGACGGTGCGCGGATTCGGTTACCGGTTTCGAGCCGGGTAAGCGCTCATGATCTGGTTCATCGTGGCGCTGGCGCTGGGCGGCATTTGGGCGCTCGTCTTCTGGATCCGGAATCGTTTTGTGCAGCCGTGGCTCGCGCTCGAAAAGATCGTCGACGACGTCCGCAACACGCGCCAACCGAACACCTACCTGATCGAAGGAAACAAGGAAGCGCGCCGCGTTGCGCTCGCCCTGGAAGATGTATTTCAACGCCAGCGGGCGCTCGCCGAGAAAGTGGGCGAGAGCGAATTCAATGTCTCCACAATTCTGGATGCGATGGAGGACGGCCTCGTCGTAGTCGATCAAAACGCTCGCATCCGCCTGGCGAATCCGGCATTCCGCAGGCTCTTCGATCTGTCGAACATTGGGACGAACGCAACTCTGATCGAAACATTGCGCGATCCATCAGTCGAGGAGCTGGTGCAGAGCACGCTTGCCACGGGCCAGCCGCGTTCTCACCTCATCTCTGGGGCCGGCGGCGCTCGCACAACTGCCGGTCACATCGCCGTCAACGCCGTCGCTATGCGCGACGCTGGTGGCATGGAGAAGGGGGTGGTGGTGCTTTTTCGCGACGTAACCGCGGTGAAACATTCAGAAGCGGTGCGGCGAGATTTTGTGGCCAACGTTTCGCACGAGCTGCGCACTCCTCTCTCCATCTTCCGGGGATATCTCGAGACTCTGCGCGACGAACCCGATCTGCCGGCGGAGGAGCTGCAGCGCATCCTCGAGGTGATGGAGCGACATTCCCAGCGGCTGCAGTCGCTCGTGGAAGATTTGCTGAGCCTCGCGCAATTGGAAGAGATCGAGTCCAACCTCGATTTCGTGGACATCGATCTGCGTCCTTTCCTTGACCAAATCGCGAAAGATTGGACGAAGCGTTTTGCGGCCAAAAATCTCGCGGTAGAACTGCAGGTCGCGCCCGGCCTGCAGGCCGTGCGCGCAGATCGCATCCGCCTCGAGGAGATCGTTTACAATCTTCTCGACAACTCCGTGAAGTATTCCGCGCCGAGGGACGTGGTGCGGATCAGCGCCGCGCAATTCGACCACCATTTCGCGCAACTCAGCGTCGCCGATCGCGGCGCTGGCATTCCGGCGGAGGATCTGCCGCGCATTTTCGAACGATTCTACCGCGTCGATAAAGCGCGCAGCCGCGAGGTCGGCGGAACCGGGCTCGGACTATCGATCGTGAAACACATCGCGCAGTTGCATGGCGGTCGCGTCGCGGCCCGCAGCGTCCTCGGAGAAGGCACCACGGTCGATGTGTTCCTGCCCTTCGCGCCGCCCGGTATAGGGTCGGCAGATTAGTTCACCTAATCGTAACAATCGCGTCATGCGTTTGTAACGAACGCATTCCAGTTTCTTTGCCGTCGCCACCATGCGCGACCGCGAACCCCACGCGGCAGTCAACGGCGGTGCGCCGCCAACACAGGAGAAACAATGTTCGTCAAAAAATTATCGTTCATCGCAGTCGCAGCCGCTTTCGCCTGCGTCTCTGTTCACGGGCAGGATGCCGGCGCTCTGCTCGATCTGCTCGTGAAAAAACGGCTCATCACCGACCAGGAAGCTGAGGAAGTGCGC
>JACCXL010000174.1 GCA_013697015.1 Chthoniobacterales bacterium
CGACTTGTTCGTGTTCGTCACTCGTTAGGGAAAAATGGATGCGTCGTTGCTTAACGTCGTCATCGCGATAGGTTGCGCCTATGTCGTTCCGGGATTTTGGCCTCTCTCCGGACGTGGTGCGCGGCACGCAAGCGATGGGTTTCTCGGAGCCGACTCCCATTCAGTTGCGCGCTTTTCCGATCGTCCTCGCGAGTAAAGACTTGATCGGCACAGCCCAGACCGGCACCGGCAAGACAGCCGCTTTTGCACTGCCTATTTTGACTAATCTGACCCGGCACGGGGCCTTTCGATGTCTTGTGCTTGAACCGACGCGCGAGCTGGCGGCGCAAGTGGAGACGGCTTTCCGCGATTACGGCCGCTTCACCGATCTGCGCGTCTCGCTCGTGCACGGTGGCGTGGGTTATGGGAAGCAGCGCGAAGAAGCGGCCCAGGGGACCGACATCGTCGTCGCCACTCCAGGACGCCTGCTCGACCATCTCGGGCAAGGGACGATGAACCTCTCGAAAGTAACGGTGCTCGTTCTCGATGAAGTCGATCGGATGCTCGATATGGGCTTTCTGCCAGACGTGCGACGCATCGTCGAGCAAATCTCGACCAACCGGCAGACGCTGCTCTTTTCCGCCACGCTTCCCCCGGAGATCGAGCGGCTGGCGGCCTGGGTCTTGCGCGATCCGGAAGTGGTAGAAATTGGAGTCAGCCGCTCTCCGGCGGAAACCGTCACGCACGCGGTCTACCCGGTCGCCGCCGAGCAAAAGTTTGATCTCCTGATGGCGTTACTGGAGCGGACCAATTACGACAGCGCGCTCATTTTCTCGCGCACAAAACACGGCGCTGATCGGATCGCGCACAAGCTCAAGACGGGCAAACATTCAGTCGCAGTCCTGCATTCGAACCGCACCCAGCGTGAACGGGTCGAAGCGCTCGATGGTTTCAAGAGCGGCAAATACGAAATCATGGTAGCCACCGATATCGCGGCCCGCGGGATTGATGTCGCGGGCGTCAGTCATGTCATCAATTACGATGTGCCGGAGCATCCGGAGGATTACGTGCACCGCATCGGCCGCACGGGCCGGGCGCAGAAAGTCGGGGATGCTTTCACGCTCATGAATGGCGAAGAGCTTTCTGCCCTGCAGGCGATCGAACGCTTCATTGGCCAGAAGATCCCGCGTCTGAAGCTGGAGAGCTTTTCGTATCTCTACACCGCGCTTTTCGAACCCGAGGCCGGAGCCGGCGGGAAACGCGGCATTGGCGGAGGGCGCACGCACCGCGGCTATTCGTTTGGGCGCCGGCGCCGCTAGCGCGCGATCAGGCCATGAGCTATCCGCCGAAGCTGGAATCGATCATTCAGCTCTTTGAGATGCTGCCGGAAGATGAACGGCGCGAGACGCTGGTTTCGTATGCCGACAACGCGAAAAAGCAGGAACCGCGTGCCGGTGAAACATTCAATCTCGAGGACATCCGCAAGGACGAAGAATGCGCCGACACCGTGGGCGTTTTTCTGCGCGTCGACGCCGAAGGAAAGGCGCACCTGCGCATGACACTGGGTCCCGAAGTGCAGACGCTGACCCGCGCGATGACCGCTATTCTTTGCAAAGGTCTCGCGGGCGTGTCCCCGAACGAAATCCAGGAGTTACCGAGTGATTTCGTCACACGCATCGTCGGCGCAGAATTGGTACGGGTCCGCAGCCAGACGATTTACTATGTGCTGACGCGGATAAAGGGGATCTGCAAAGTCTTTCTCGACCGAGAGCGGATGGCCGCGGCGTAGGAGTCGCCGCGCCGGATTCGCTCGTGACGCGCGCGTAATTTCGTTTACCCTTCCGCGCGCCAATGCCGCGGAACAACGAGCTGAAGAAAATCCTGCTCATCGGCTCGGGTCCCATCGTGATCGGGCAAGGCTGCGAATTTGATTATTCGGGCGTGCAGGCGTGCAAGGCACTGCGCGAAGAGGGCTACGAAGTGGTGCTCCTGAATTCGAACCCGGCCACGATCATGACCGATCCGGAATTCGCCGATCGCACCTACATCGAGCCAATCACGGCGGAGGTGATCGAAGCGATCCTGGAGAGGGAAAAACCGGACGCACTCCTGCCCACGATGGGCGGCCAGACCGCTTTGAACGCAGCGATGGAGCTATACCGCAATGGCGCCCTCTCGCGTCACCATGTCCGCCTGATCGGCGCGAATGCGCAGGCCATCGCGAAAGGCGAAGATCGTCAGCTCTTCAAGGAAGCGATGCTGCGCATTGGCCTGGATGTGCCGCGTTCTGGGATCGCCCATTCCAGCGCGGATGCCGCGGCGGTGGCGGAAGAGATCGGCACCTTTCCGCTTATCATTCGGCCGGCCTTTACGCTGGGCGGCGCCGGGGGCGGGATCGCCTACAATCGGGAGGAATTGGATATGATGGTTATGCGCGGTCTGGACCTTTCGCCCGTGAGCGAAGTCTTGATCGAGCAATCGCTCGTTGGTTGGAAGGAATTCGAGATGGAGGTGATGCGTGACTGCGCCGACAACTGCGTCGTCATCTGCTCGATCGAGAATTTCGATGCGATGGGCGTACATACGGGCGACTCGATCACCGTGGCACCGGCGCAGACGCTTTCCGACCGGGAATTCCAGATGATGCGCGACGCTTCGTTCGCGGTGATTCGCGAGATCGGCGTCGAAACCGGCGGCTCGAATATCCAATTCGCCGTCAACCCAGAGAACGGCCGGATGGTTGTGATCGAAATGAATCCGCGCGTCTCGCGTTCCAGCGCGCTGGCCTCGAAAGCGACCGGATTTCCGATCGCGAAAATCGCGGCGAAACTCGCGGTCGGATACACGCTGGATGAAATCCGTAACGACATCACGCGCGAGACGCCGGCGAGTTTTGAGCCGACGATCGATTACTGCGTCGTGAAAGTGCCGCGCTTCACGTTTGAAAAATTTCCGCAGGCCGACGCCACGCTGACGACGCGGATGAAGAGCGTCGGAGAGGCGATGGCAATCGGTCGGACGTTCAAGGAGGCGTTGCAGAAAGCGCTGCGCAGCTTGGAAATCAAACGCTTCGGTTTATGCAGCGACGGCCGGGAGGAGCGGGTCGACGCCGAGACGCTGCGCCTGAAGCTGGCCGTGCCGAACGCCGAACGAATCTTTTACATCGCGCAAGCCTTCGAGGACGAGATGTCGGTCGACGAAGTCTTCGCGCTCACCAAAGTCGATCGGTGGTTTCTGGAGAACGTGCGTGAGATCGTCGCGAAAGCGCGCGAAATTCCAGAGCGCACCGCGCAGCGGCTGACGGAGGGCGTAGCACCCGAGCAGCACGCGCAGGTTCTCAGCAATTATATGCGCAGCGTGAAGAAGATGGGCTTTTCCGACAAGCAACTCGGCCATCTCTACCAAACGCCGGATGAGCATATTCGCGCCGGACGCAAGAAATTCGGCGTCCTCCCGACGTACCGGCTGGTCGATACCTGCGCGGCCGAGTTCGAAGCCTACACGCCCTATTATTATTCGACCTACGGGACGGAGAACGAGCGGCGCGAGAGCGGCAAACGCAAGGTCATGATCCTCGGGGGCGGCCCGAACCGGATCGGTCAGGGAATCGAGTTCGACTACTGCTGCGTGCACGCGGCCTTCGCGCTGCGCGAGCTCGGCTTCGAAACGATCATGGTGAACTCGAATCCGGAAACGGTTTCAACTGATTACGACACGAGCGACAAACTCTATTTCGAGCCCCTCACTCTTGAGGACGTGCTCAATATCTACGACGAAGAAAAACCGGACGGCGTCATCGTGCAGTTCGGCGGGCAGACACCGTTGAATCTGGCCGATGGATTGAAAGCGGCCGGTGTGCCGATTTTCGGCACGCAACCAGAGAGCATTGAAATTGCGGAAGATCGGAAACTCTTCGCCGCGATGCTGGATAAACTTGGTTTGCGACAGACGCCGAGCGGCTCGGCCGTGAGCGCGGATGAGGCCGTGCAGATTGCCAACCGCATCGGCTATCCGGTTCTTGTCCGCCCGTCGTTTGTCCTCGGGGGCCGCGCCATGGAGTTGGTTTACAATGACGAGGATCTGCGGCGTTACATGCAAACCGCGATCGAAGTCAGTTCCGATCGCCCGGTTCTGGTAGACCGTTTTCTCGAAGATGCGATCGAAGTGGACGTAGATTGCATCAGCGACGGCGAAACGAGCGTGATCGGCGCGATCATGGAGCATATCGAAGAAGCCGGCATTCACAGCGGCGACAGCGCCTGCGTGATTCCGACGTTTTCTCTCTCCGCTGCCGTGCTGCAGGAAATCACGGTGGCCACAAAAGCGATGGCACGCGAGCTGAAGGTCTGCGGGCTCATGAATGTGCAATTCGCGATCAAAGGCACGGACGTGTACGTTCTGGAAGTGAATCCGCGCGCCTCGCGCACGGTCCCGTTCGTGAGCAAAGCCATCGGCGTCCCACTCGCGAAACTGGCCGCAAAAGTCATGAGCGGAAAAACGCTCGTCGATCTCGGTTTTACGCGCGCAGTCGTGCCGAAGCATTTCGCGGTCAAGGAAGCCGTCTTCCCCTTTTTACGCTATGAAGGCATCGATATCGCGCTCGGGCCGGAGATGAAATCGACGGGGGAAGTGATGGGCATCGATGTCGACCTCGGCCTGGCCTACGCAAAATCACAGATGGCGGCGCCGCCACCGCTGCCGAAATCCGGCAACGTGTTCATCAGCGTCAAAGATAGCGGCAAACAAAGTATGATTCCGCTGGCGCGCGACTTCGTAGCGCTCGGCTTCGGGATCATTGCGACAACCGGCACGGCTGCGATGCTGGACGCGGCGGAGGTGCCTGCGACGAAGGTTTTCAAATTGCGCGAAGGCCGCCCCAATGTCCTCGATCGGGTCAAAAATGGCGACATCGATTTCATTATCAACACTCCGAGTGGCAAGATCCCGCGTGAAGATGAGGTTACGATTCGCAATGCCTCGCTCGCGAAAAAGATTCCGA
>JACCXL010000254.1 GCA_013697015.1 Chthoniobacterales bacterium
AGTCGAGGGACCTCGTTGTAAACCTCGAGGTAGCGCCACGGGATCCCTCGACTTCGCTCGGGATGACGGCTGTTGTTGTGTAAAGGTCGTTGAAACGGGACCAAGAAGATCGCTACATAGCGCGTAACGAGGCGCGATGAAGACCGCCACAAGCGCGTGACTTATTTCGCGCGCGAGCGGCGCGGCGCGAACAACGCGTCACGGCCGACGAGGTAAAGCACTACGCTGAGTCCGATAAACGGAAGCATCGACAAGGTATCAGCCCATCTTCCGTCGAAAAATGGATTACTCGCCGTCGCCCATTTCTCGAGCGTATCGAGCCGGGCTTTCAGTGGAATGTTAATGAAGGCAAAAATGACACCCGCGAGGGTTCCGCCCGCGATGTAGCCGGACGACAAGAGCACGCCGTTGCTTTTGTCGCCTTCCGCGACAAGCGCCTCTTCCGTGAGCTGCGCGCCGGCGTGTTTTTGGCGGGTGTATCTGTCCACCAGCCATCGCACCATCCCGCCGACGTAGATTGGCGCCGACGTCGAAAGTGGTAGATAAACGCCGACCGCAAACGCGAGCGACGGGATGCCGCAGAGTTCCAGCACAATGGCAATGAAAACACCGAGCAGCACCAGGCCCCACGGCAGCTGTCCACTTAAGATGCCCTTGATGATGTAAGACATCAGCGTCGCCTTGGGCGCGGTGAACTTCTGCACGCTCGACCCGTCAGGCCGCCGATCATACACTCCGTTGATGCCGGGATCGGCGAGATACACTGGCGCGCCGGCCTCGTTCATGAGATAACGGCCGGCCGGCCCGTTCTCGGTCGTTGTTTTGTGGTAAACGAAATACTCGTTCGGGTCGCCGCCCGATTGCGCGCCGGACAACCGCTCGCGCTTGGGCTGGCCGCTGCCGTCCTTCTCGTAACTGGCGGCATTGGCGTGGAAGCTACTCGGAAAAGCGAAATCCTTGTTCCCGGCCACGGGCACATACACGGTGCCGGATTGATTCAGTTGCATCAGGATCGGACCCAGAATTAGCGCTGAGGAGAGCGCGCCGACGAGAATCGCGATCTGCTGATATTTCGGCGTCGAACCGACGAGGAATCCTGTCTTCAAATCCTGCGAAGTCGTTCCGCCATTCGACGACGCAATACAGACGATTCCTCCGATTGAAAGCGCGGTGACAAAAAACGGCGGCGCCGTCCAGCCGATGAGGAGAAACATCAGACACGTCAGCAAGAGCGTCGCGACCGTCATGCCGGAAATCGGATTCGACGAGGAGCCGACTTCGCCCGTGAGTCGCGACGAAACGGTGACGAAGAGAAAACCGAACGCGATGATCAGGAGTGCACCGAAAATATTAAAACGCAGGTTCAATTGCGGCGCGAGCATGATCACGAGGAGCAGTCCGATAATTCCGCCAAGGACCCATTTCATCGAGAGGTCCTGATCGGTCCGGGGGGCGTTCGCCGTTTCACCGCGGGAGCCGCGGAGATCCGCGAGTCCGCCTTTCAACCCGTGCCAGATAATGGGCAACGAACGAAACAGGCTGATGATTCCGCCAGCCGCGACGGCGCCGGCGCCGACATACAGAATGTAGCCTTTTTGGATCTGAGCGACGGTCATCGTCGCGATCGTGTGCGCCGTTTCCGGTGCGAGTGGCGAAGCCCCGGCCGACCCGAAGTATTTAATCGCCGGAATGAGCACGAGATAGGAGAGGACGCCGCCGCCCATCATGAGCGCGGCAATCCGCGGACCGATGATGTAGCCGACGCCAAGCAACGCCGGATTGTTCTCCAAAGAAACGGACGCCGCTTCGAATGGTTTGCCGAAAATTTTCTCCGGCACTTCTTTCATCAGCTTGAAAATTTCGAGCAGCCCGTAATAAACGAATCCGATCCCGAATCCGCCGATGATGATTTTGCCGCCGCTCACTGC
Source organism: Chthoniobacterales bacterium (assembly GCA_013697015.1). Classification (GTDB taxonomy): domain Bacteria; phylum Verrucomicrobiota; class Verrucomicrobiia; order Chthoniobacterales; family UBA10450; genus JACCXL01. The sequence continues at coordinate 1,929 of JACCXL010000254.1, forward strand.
TTCATCGGCGAGCCGCGCCGACGGATTATCCGCGTGGGCGGCGTCGAGCGATTCGCGCGAAGCGCCGGCCTTTAATACTTCCGCGCAGGCGGTGCCTTCCGGATATTTCAGGAAACCGTGCTGGTGAACGATCAGCGCGCGGCGCAGTGGGATCATCATTAAAATTCCAAGTAACCCTCCCAGCACCGCGACCAGCATCACGCGTGTGATTTCGAGATCGAATCCGAGAATCATGATCGCCGGCATCGTCACGCCGAGACCGAAAGCGATCGATTCGCCAGCCGAACCGGCCGTTTGCACGATATTATTTTCGAGCACGGTCGCGTCGCGCATGCCCAATTTCGAGAGGAGGCGAAAGATCGTGATCGAGATCACCGCCACCGGGATTGAGGCGCTGACGGTGAGGCCGACTTTGAGAACGAGATAAAGCGAGGACGCGCCGAAGACCATCCCGAGGAGCGTGCCGATGATGAGCGGCAGCACCGTCAGCTCACGCAACCGCGCCGTCGCGGGAATGAACGGCCGAAAAGACGCGAGCATCGGGTTTTGCGGCTTCGCCCCGACGATATCAGGAAACTCGTTAGGCGGATTGGCAGGATTGATAACTTGCATCGGCGGTTCTGGGGTGACGGCAAGAGCCTATAACAATTCGGATCAGGAGACGCTCTCGGCCCTTTGATAGCAACACGAAAAACTCCGGGCGCGCGCGGCTGTTGCGCGATTCTCGCGCTGATGTCTACACTCCATCGCCATGACCTTCTTCCGTTGGCCGTTCGCAGCGGCAACTTTCCTGCTCGGGGTTGCCGCAAGCCCCGCGCAGCCGTCCGGTTCTGCCACTCCTGCTGCCTCGCCATCCTCTACTCCGTTCGCACGCGTGGAATTGGAGAATATGAAACGAATCCAGCAAGCGGCCCTGCAAAGCGATTACGCCTACCGACAGGTCGCTCATCTTTCGAATAATGTCGGACCGCGCCTGACGGGCTCGGCGCAGGCACAGAAAGCGGTGGAATATGTCGCGGGCGAATTGAAAGCGCTCGGGCTCGAAGTGCAGCTCGAGAAAGTAACCGTGCCGCACTGGGTCCGCGGCGAGGAAAGCGCCGTTGTCACGCAGTTTTTCGGGCAAGCCGAGAACACCACGCAAAAAATCGTCCTCACCGCGCTGGGAGGGAGCGTTGCAACATCACCCGATGGTTTGACCGCGGACGTCATTTCCGTCCGAACCTTCGACGAGCTAAATACGCTCGGTCGCGACAAGATTACCGGCAAAATTATTCTTTTCGATCACGTCTTCGACAAACAAATGGCGGCCGAAGGACGCGGCGGTGAAGCCTACGGCGATTCAGTCATCTATCGAAGTGATGCGCCAAGCGCGGCCGCGCGTCTGGGGGCGGCCGCGGCGTTGATCCGATCGGTCGGTGGCGCGGAATACCGGCTGCCGCATACTGGACAGACAAACTATGCGAAAGATGCGCCGCAGATCCCGGCTGCGGCGGTCACGGCCGAAGATGCGGATTTGATTTCCGCACTCAAC
>JACCXL010000266.1 GCA_013697015.1 Chthoniobacterales bacterium
TTGGAAGCTGGCAGCTTGACTGCCCTAACGGAAAATACCGGGACTCCCGCATCGCTCGGCTATCGCATGCCGGCGGAATGGGAGCCGCACGCCGCGACCTGGCTTTCGTGGCCGCGGCGGGAAGGCATCAGTTTCCCGGATGCGTTCGATCGCGTCCTGCCAACCTTTCGCGAAATGGTCGGCGCGCTGCTCACCTCCGAGCCGGTTTGCATCAACGTCTGCAACGGCGCGCATGAAGCCGAAGCGCGCGCGGCGCTCGACGGCTTAGAGCTGGAACGGGTCACGTTTTACCGAATTCCCAGCAACGAGCCGTGGTGCCGAGACCACGGGCCGATTTTTCTCACGCGCGCCGCGGAACCAAAACTGGCGATCGTCGACTGGGGCCACAATGCCTGGGGCGGCAAATATCCGCCCTTCGATTTGGACGACGCGGTCCCGACGCGAATCGCGGAAGCGCTCGACCTGCCGGTCTTCGACGGCGGGATGATTCTGGAAGGCGGGTCGATCGAGGTGAACGGCGCGGGCGCGCTACTGACGACGGAAGCTTGCCTTTTGAACCCGAACCGCAACCCGCAGCTGACCCGCAGCCAGATCGAACAACGGCTGGGCGACTTCCTCGGCATCTACGAAATTCTCTGGCTCGGCAATGGGATCGAGGGCGACGATACCGATGGCCACGTGGACGATCTCACGCGCTTCGTGGCGGAACACACCGCGGTCACAGCGGTGGAAGAAAATCGCGACGATCCGAACTTCGAGCCATTGCAGCAAAACCTCGCTCGTCTGCGCAAAATGCGGATTAACGGCCGGCCGCTCGACGTGGTGACACTGCCAATGCCGGCGCGGATCGAGCGGGATGGGCAACGGCTGCCGGCGAGTTACGCGAACTACTACATCACGAACACTTCCATCCTGCTGCCTACCTATTCCGACCCGAACGACGACATCGCGTGCGCGACGCTGCAGCAGCTTTTTCCGACGCGAAAAATCGTCGGGATCGATTGCTGCGAATTAATCTGGGGACTGGGCGCCTTCCACTGCCTGACACAACAGCAGCCCGCGCCGTCCTGACCAATCAATCGCCAGCGCCTTAGCCCGCCATCGGCGCGGGTTTGTATCCGCTTCGCAGGATTCTGTCGTGAATCGCGGGCACGTGCGTCTTACGCGCATCGAAGACAACCGTCACAAGATTGGCACGCAGATCGACTTTCAACGGGTGGTCGGCGTGTCGTGCAGGTTGTGCGGATCAGCAGGTCCATCTCCTAATCTATGCGCCGCACCGCTGAAGTGGGAGTATCGGCTCCTTTCACACGCCGCGCGATCGGTTCCAAAACGCGCCACACGTTCTCGGCCAGAATTTTCTGACCAGTCGCGTTTGGATGCAGGCGGTCTGGCTGATTCAGCAGCGGATCGCCTCCGACGCCGGCCAGCAGATAAGGCACACTGGCGGCGTGATTTCGTTCTGCCAGCTCGGCAAACATCGCACCGAAGCTGCGCACATACTCGTCGCCGGCATAAATCGGCAACTGCATACCCGCGATCAGAAAAACGATATTGGGATGCCGCGCCCTGGTTTTGTCGATGATCGATTGCAGATTCGCTCGCATTTCCGGCACCGGAACTCCGCGGAACGCATCGTTGATTCCCAGCGCCAGAATCAAAATGTCGATGGGACGATCGAGATAGCGGGGGAGCCGCCGGAGCGCGCCGGCGGTGGTATCGCCCGAGACGCCCGCATTCAGCACTTCGAATGCGCCGATCGCGCCCAACTTTTCCGTGAGCAAAGCCGGATAAGCCTCACTGCGTTTGACGCCATAGCCGGCCGTCAAGCTGTCGCCCAGCACGAGAATCGTCGTCACCTTAGGAGAATCGCGGCGCGCAGCCTCGCTAGATTGCGTTCTCAGGAGAAGCAGAGCCACCGCCACCGCCTGGAGCGTCCGCCCACGGGAAAGCTCGCGCAGGATGCCTGCCTCCATCTTTTGCTTGTGCCACTTCTTCATTGCCTCGCCGTTTTCCGCGCCTTAGTTGTAGCCAGACTTCGCCGCACGACATCCCGTCGGCTGCCGGCTACACCCAACTTCCAGGAACTTTTCTATGGCAAATTACGGCATCAACGGCTTCGGTCGCATCGGGCGCAACGTTCTTCGAGCCATGTCGCAAGACGACGTCAGCAAAGTCCGTGCGATTAATGATCTCACCGACACGCATACTCTCGCGCATCTGCTGAAATGGGACTCGGTGCACGGCAAATTCAACGGTGAAATCGGTTACGACGACCAAAATATTATCGTCCGCGGCCACAAGATTCGCATTCTGAAGGAGCGCGATCCGGCCAATTTGCCGTGGAAAGACCTCGGCGCCGATGTCGTGCTCGAATCGACCGGATTTTTCACGGCCCGCGACAAAGCGGAGCTGCATATCACGAAAGGCGGCGCGCGCAAAGTGCTCATCAGCGCGCCCGCCAAAAAGCCCGACGCGACGATTTGCCTCGGCATCAACGACGACACCTACAACGCAGCGAAGCACAACATCGTTTCGAACGCGAGTTGCACGACCAATTGCCTCGCACCCCTCGTGAAGGTGTTGCACGACAAGTTTGGCATCGAGTTGGGTTTCATGAGCACGATCCATTCTTACACTAACGACCAACGCATCCTCGATTTGCCGCACGAAGATCTGCGGCGTGCGCGTGCCGCCGCAGTGAATATTGTGCCCTCCAGCACCGGTGCGGCCAAAGCGATCGGCGAAGTCATTCCGGAATTGAATGGCAAACTGAATGGCGGCGCTTTCCGCGTCCCGACGGCGGATGGATCGGTCACCGATTTCGTGGCGTTGTTGAAAAACAAGGCGGGCACAGACGATGTAAACGCTGCCTTCAAGGCGGCCGCTTCCGACAAAAGTTACAAAGGCGTGCTCGAATTTTCCGACGAACCGCTCGTGCTGCGTGACATCG
>JACCXL010000277.1 GCA_013697015.1 Chthoniobacterales bacterium
GCTGAAGCGATCCAAAACTACGAACGCGCCGTGAGCGCGCGAACGTGGAGCCCGGCGCTTTTCTACAATCTCGGCAACGCTTACTTCAGGGCGGGTGACGCAGGTCACGCCATTCTGAATTATCGCCGAGCGCTGGTGCTGGACCCGCATCATCCGGAAGCAGAAGCCAATCTGCGCGTTGCACGCGACCGAGCCCGCGCTCTCGATCTTCGCCCGGATGCGTTGGAGTCGTACGCCGCTTGGGCCAGCGCAGACACCTACGCGATCATCGGTGCGCTCGCGTTCTGGATGGTCGCGTTCCTTCTCGTGAACACCTTCCGGCGACAACGAAGGGCGACCACGGTTCGAATGTCAGTTCTAACTGCCGGTGTGCTGATTCTAGTCGCCTCCCTTTCCGCGCTCTATCTTTTCAAAACAGGCCGATCAGGACGCGCGCTCGGGATTGTGACCGGCCACGAAGTTCAGGCGCGAGTCGCGACTGCGGAGAACGCCAGCAGCGTGCTGCCGTTGCCACCGGGCAGTGAGGTGAAGGTGCTCAGTAGACGCGGCGATTGGGTGTATGCGCTCCTGCCGAATGATTCGCGCGGATGGATTCCTGCATACGCGGTGGAGCTTGTCCGGTTGTAGATGATTAGAGACGACCGGATCCGCAGAAACAAAACAATCAAGGTGCCAGAAAGGCGCTGAGTTGAGAAGAGGGTAAATGTCCACATCTTGGTGCCTATGAACGCCGAGATGGACATCGGAACCAATAAGAAGGCGTTCCAGATAAATCTAGACGCAAAAAAGTACGGCACCTTCGCGGAGATCGGCGCGGGACAGGAAGTCGCGCGGAGATTTTTCCACGTGGGCGGCGCTTCCGGGACGGTCGCGAAAACGATGTCGGCCTACGACATGACATTCAGTGATGCGATTTACGGCACCGCCGATCGCTACGTCAGCCGGAAGCGGCTGCAGACGATGCTCGATCATGAGTACTCTCTGCTTTGCGAACGGCTAAGCGAAAAGCTCGGCCATGAGCGAACGTTCTTTGTTTTCGCGGACACCGTGGCGGCGCGTAGCTTCAAGCAGCATGAGGAAGCACACGGTTGGCTCGGTGTTCGTTTTCAAACCGAAACGCACAGCGAGCCCAGTCAAATCATTATTCATGTGCGCATGCTTGATGAGGGAAACGTCGATCAACAGGAAGCGCTGGGGATCATCGGGGTGAATTTGCTCTACGGCGCGTTTTACAATCATCAGCCCGACAAACTTATCGGGTCTTTGCAGGAAAATCTCGCGCCCGACCGGATGGAAATCGATATGATAAAATTTAGCGGATCGGCTTATGGCGGCGTCGATAATCGCCTCATGAGCCTCCAGCTTGTGAGCCAGGGGTTGACGAATGCGGTGATGTTCACGGCTGACGGCGAGACGATTCAACCAGCCGACATGCTCTACAAGAAAGCGATTCTGGTGGAGCGCGGAAGTTTTCGACCCGTTACCTACGCCACGAACGACATGTTGACGGGAGCGAGCAGCGCGTTCTTTCAGGAAACGGGCGTCGCGAAAGAAAATCTTCTCATCCTCATGGAAATGACGCTCGAGAACCTGCTTTCCGAAGGCCAATTGAATCACGCCGATTTTCTAGCGCGAGTCGATATTCTCGGCGCGCTCGGTCGCACAGTGTTGATTTCAAAATTCGGCGAATACTACCGGCTCGCGGCGTATCTCGCACGTTACTCCAATCGGGCGATCGGTCTGGTCATGGGTGTGCCGAGCTTGATGGAAATCTTTGACGAGAAATACTATCTGAATCTGGAAGGCGGAATTCTCGAGGCGCTCGGTCGGATGTTTAAAAGCGGCTTGAAACTCTACGTCTATCCGATGATCGACGAGGCGAACGGCGGCTTGATTACCGCGACGAAACTGGAGGTAGCGCCCAATCTGCAGTCGCTCTTCTGCTACCTGATCGATAACCAATTCATTCGTGAGATTACCGACTACAACCCCGATTTTTTACGAATTCATCCTCCGGACGCGCTGCAAAAAATTCAATCCGGCGACCCCGCTTGGGAACGAATGGTTCCTCCCAGAGTCGTGGAGTTGATAAAAGAGCGGTCGTTCTTCGGTTACCGCTCGGAAGCAGCGGCATAGTTCCTGAGGTTGCAAGCGTAAGTGAGACTTATTTACCCCGCCCGGGGCGCGCTCGAAAAACGGCTATGTCGGCACGGTTCCCGCTACACGGGTATAGAGCACCATGGCGCGACGCGGAAATTCTGTCATCGGCATTGACCTCGGCAAACGTGTTTTCAAAGGCGTTCTGCTGGAGCGAAAAGGAGAACAGCGCTTCGTTCTGACGAGCTATGCGTCCCGCGAAGTTCCGGAAGAACTCAACACCCCGGACGAGCTCGCGCAGCATCTGAAGTTGCTGTTGAAGGACCTCGGAACAGCCACCAAGGGATGCGCGATCGCCGTTTCCGACCCCGGCTCCCTTCTCCGAATCATAGAACAGCCGCACACGCCCGTGGATCTCCTGCGGAACGCACTCCGGCTCAACGGTCTCTGGCTGCTAAACCAGGAATGCAAAGATTTCGTGCTCGATTGCGCGCCGGTCATCGCCAACCGTCGTAACGGCCATGACACCGCGGATGCGCGCGAACCCGCGGCTCATTCGAACGGCGTTGCCAAAACTAAGTACCTTGTCGTCGGCATGCTTCGGCCGACCGTTAAAAATATCTCTGCCGCCATAACGAAAGCGCGGATGTCCGCGGAACTGTTGCAGCTCGCCCCGGTCTGCTCCTTCAACGCCTTTGAGTTCGCCTATCCGGAAATCTTCGCGAACGAGGCCTTTCTGCTTCTCGACATGGGCCACCTGCAAAGCACGGTTTTGATTGGCAACAAAAAGGAGCTGGTCTTGATCCGCAGCGTCGATTACGGCGGCAAATCACTCACCCAGGCGCTCACGGCTGATGGCGCGCTGGACGCGGCCGCGGCGCGGCTCATGATTCAGGAAGGCGATGCCGGCATGGCCGAAATTTGCCGCACCTCCCTGACTCGTCTCGCGACGGAAGTGAGAAACTCGATCGGATTTTTCGAGGGCCAATGCGAAGAAAGCATTCATCGCATTTTCGTCTCCGGTGGGCTCGCGCGCGCGGAAACGATTCTGCAGACATTAAGCGACGAGCTCGGGCTCCCCTGCGAGATCTGGGACCCGCTCGAAACCTGTGAGGTGGCTCTGCCGGCGGCCAAGCGGCAGGCGCTGCCGAAAGAATTTGTCTCACTGAACGTCGCCTGCGGCGCGGCGTTTGAATATTTCAGGAGTTAAGCGCGCATGGCCTTGCATCTAAACCTCCTCCACGAGGAGATATCGGAACACCGCCAGCGTCAGCGCGATCCCCTCAAGATCGGAATGATCGCGTTGGGGATTTTTGGTGCGCTGATGTTCGGCTATTACATGTGGAACGCTTATCAGACGCTCGGAATCAAAGGACGTCTGACCACCGCTCAACATGACTGGGAGAAGATCGAGCCCGCAGTGGTCGCCGCGCAGAAACGGGCGGACGAGCTCAATGGCATTATCGGTACGACCAAGGTACTCGACGGAATGATCGACACGCGTTTTTATTGGGCCCCCTTTTTGGAAACGCTGGCGCGCTGCGTGGCACCGAATGCGCAGCTCACGAGCCTCGACGGCCTCGTGCTGGACGATAACAAGGGAATCAGCGTTACGGTGGAAGGCGTCGCGGCTGGTCGCGAACCACGCGCGGCGGCGGAAGAATTGCGTCAACTGCTGCTGGAACAGATCGGACAGGATCACAAAGACGTTAAGGTGGAATTCAAGACACTCGAAGACTTGGACACGATTGCGAATCTTGGCGGTGCGAACATGGCGATGGCGCGTTACGTCCTGAATGTCGCCTTCAACCCCTTCCCGGCAGCGAAACCCGACGCCTCCGCCGCGCCGCGCACCGCAAAGGAGAAACCGGAATGAAACTAACCAAGGATCAGCTGCAGAAAGTAATCCTGAGCGGGATCGGTTTCGTCGTGCTGGTCTATGTGTATTTCACATTTTTCCTTGGACCGCTGAATAAGAGCCGCGATTCCATGCTGGCTACGATCAACGATCTGCAGACGAAGATTGGCGCTTCCAAGAATGAGATGCACAACGCCATCACGCTCGAAGGGCAGGCCGCCGCCGCGACGAACCGTTTCGCCGGGCTCAAAGCCCTCAGCCCGGAAGGTGCGCCGATTGCGTGGTTCCCTCCGCGCATCAAAGCTTTTTTTGCCAAACAGAACATCGAGAAGTCCAGCACGCGTCTGGACAACAGCAGCGCCTTCAAACAAAGCGAACTCTCCGCTTGGATGAAAAACACATGGCAGATCGATCTGCCCCAGGCTGACTTTGAAACGCTCGGAAAGGCCGTCGCTCAACTCGAAAACACGGAGCCGTTACTCTCGATCACGCGCGTCAACATCAAGTTAGCGGCCGAAGATCCGCAGTTTCAACAAGCGGCGCTTTCCGCGTCCACCATCATGGTAAAGCGATGAACAAAGTCCTGGGTCTCGTTTTCTTTTCAACCCTCACGACTGCGCAACTGGTGAACGCCGCCGATGCACCGCAAGTGCAGTTAAAGAAGCAGTCTGCGTTCGCGATGGAAGCAAGTGGCCGCAGTCCATTCTGGCCGATCGGTTGGAAACCGGTGGCGAAAGCGACCGCAAGTACGGCCGATCACGCCGGCCGTGATATTTCACCAAATGCCTTCCTCGTCAGCTCCATCACACTCGACCAAGGTGCTCGCTTCGCCATTATCAACGGCAAGCCGATGCAGGAAGGTCAGCAGTTCGGGTTGCAGGTGGGCAGTCAAACCTATCAGTTGTCGGTCAAACGGATCGAAGACGGCCGCGTCATCCTCGGGCGGCGCGATCAAGAAATCGCAGTGCCGTTGCGCCGGAAGTAGTCCGGCTCAGCTGAGGCGGCGATGAAACGAACGGTAGGCGTCCGCGTTCACCTCTAACTCTGCACGACACGGGACCGCTCATCACCGGCAGTCTCTCGATCGGAATCGTCCACCGTCGCGAGTGGTGGAATTTTAGCCGGGGATTTGCCGCAGAGGACGCAGAGATGACACGACTTCAGCTGGCTCGGGCCTCCAGCTGCGCGATCGGAACAAACTCGCTTTCGTGCAAGACCACGCGATCGGTCCCACGCAGTAAGCGCCACCATTGCCGCGCGCACCCGGCCACAATCAAGAAGACCAGCGCGAGGAAGGCGAACGCGATAAACGCATCGAAGCGCCAGACGCCGGCCTGGCGGACCATCTCGGCTCGTTTCGCGGGATCGGCCAACGATCCGGCGGTCTGCGTTAGCGAATCCGCGCCGCTCAGAAATCCGAGCTTAGGATTACTGGAAAAGATCTTGAGGTAGCCGGCCGAAAAGGTCACGGCACACATGAAGCAGAGGGGCACGAGCGTGACGGCAAGGTAGCGGGTCTTGCGCATCTTGATCAGAACCGTGGTCCCGAGACAAAGCGCGATCACGGAAAGAAGCTGATTGGCGAGGCCAAAGAGAGGCCACAAACTATTGATCCCTCCGAGCGGATCCAGAATGCCCTGATACAGAAACCATCCCCAGGCTGCGACCAGCGCAAGGCTGGAGAGAATATTCGCGGGCAACGAGCGCGTATCGCCCAGCGGGCGCCAGAGATTGCCGAGCAAGTCCTGAAGGAGAAATCTTCCCACGCGCGTCCCGGCGTCGATCGTGGTCAAAATGAATAGCGCCTCAAACATGATCGCGAAGTGATACCAGAGGGCGAGCGCCGTCGGATTAGACCAAACGCGCGCGAACATGTGCGCCATGCCGACTGCGAAAGTCGGCGCACCGCCCGCCCGGCCGAACATGGTAGGCTCGCGCAGATCGCTCGCGAGTTTTTGCATCGAGGCCTCGGTCACGGGAAAACCGGCGGCGTTAACGGTTGCGACGACGGCGGAGGGCGTTCCTTTCGTGTTGATCGCGAAGTATTCGCCCGGTTGCAACACGCAGGCTGCGATCATGGCCATCAAAGCGACCATCATCTCCGTGACCATGGCGCCGTAGCCGATATCTCGAATCCTGTTTTCGCGCCCGATCATTTTTGAAGTCGTGCCGGACGCGATCAGCGAATGAAATCCGGAGACTGCCCCACAGGCAATCGTGATGAAGACGAACGGAAAAACCGGGCCCGCAAAGACGAGGCCGCTTCCGTCGATGAATCGCGAAAGCGAAGGCATGAGAAGCACCGGTCGCAGTGCAACAACTGCGATGGTCAGCGCGGCCACGGTTCCGAGTTTTAGAAACGTGCTGAGATAATCACGCGGCGTCAGCAGGAGCCAGACCGGCAAGATCGATGCCGCCAAGCCATAGATCATGAGCGCCCACGCCAGCCATTTTTCGTCGTGGACAAACCAGATTTCCAGCGCTGGAAAATGTGAAAGGAATTGACCACCCCAAACCGCAAAAATGAGACCGGCGATGCCGAATGCCGTAATCCAGGCGACACTGATGCGTCCGCTGCGCAGCCCGACGCCCATGACGAGCGCGACGGGAATCGTCATTGCCATCGTGAAGACTCCCCATGGACTTTGCGCGAGCGCCTGGACCACGACGAGTGCCAGCACCGCGAGCAGGATCGTCATGATCGCGAGAACACTAATTAAAGCGAGCGCGCCGACGCCCGGTCCGATCTCCTCTTTCACCATTTGCCCAAGCGTTTTGCCGCGGCGTCGCACCGAGCTGAAGAGCACGATCATGTCGTGCACTCCACCTCCGAGGGTGGCGCCGATAAGAATCCAGAGAGTGCCTGGGAGAAAACCAAATTGCGCCGCGAGGACGGGGCCGACCAGCGGACCAGGGCCGGCGATGGCCGCGAAATGATGTCCGAACACCATCCACCGATTCGTCGGCACAAAATCTTTTCCGTCCTCCTGCACGAGCGCCGGCGTGGCGCGTTCGTCATTAAGAGTCAGCACTTTGGCTGCGAGCCATTTGCTGTAGAATCGATAGCTGATCGCGAACGTGCACATTCCAGCCACCAGGATCCAGAGTGCACTGATCTGTTCTCCGCGTGACATCGCCAGCACGGAGACCGCGGCGGCCCCAAGTCCTCCGACTCCCAGCCACATGAGTTTCTTCCAGATGCTCATAAACATTCGCGCCCTGTTACCGCTGTCCTTTTAACTATCGAAAACAGCGCGCGAGCGCCAGCTTCGGTCGCGCGGAGATTGACAGGCATACGCGCGGGCCTTACCAAACCTGCTCTTCTTGCCATGCGGCTCGTTCATAAACTTGGGAAATTGGCGGACGGGACCGCCCTGCGGAGCGCGCAGCGCAGACTGAACCGGCTGACGTCTCCGCGCAGGAGGCGGGCCAAGCTTGATTCCGCCGGGGTCCTCGCGCAGTTCGACCACGCGAAACTCGAACAGATCTGCCGTCGCTACGCGGTTGAGAATCCCGGTAAGGGCTGGTCGAAGTATCTGGAGCTTCCCCGCTGGATCGGGATCAATTTGCAGCGCGTGCGCGACCTTTCGCTCGACCGAGGACGAAGCCGGCGCATTCTCGATCTTGGTTGTGGAGCGGGCTACTTCCTCTTGATTTGTCAGCAACTCGGACATGAAGTGCTGGGTCTCGATGTTGATGACGTCCCCATGTTTGCGGAGATGACCGACGCACTCGGCGTTCCCCGCGTCGTCTGGCGCATTCGACCTTATGTTCCTCTTCCGGAACTCGGAGCAAAGTTCGATCTGATCACAGCCTACCTGATCTGTTTTAATGATCACAAAACAGAGAAACTATGGGACCTGCCGGAATGGAATTATTTTCTCGACGACCTGGAAAGTCATCTCACTCGGCAGGGATCGGTCTGCCTCGAGCTCAACCGGGAACTCGATGGCACGCACTACACCGCTGAATTGCGAGACCTGTTCTGCAGGCGAGGCGCCGAAGTCCGCGCGCATCGAGTTTTCTTCAATCGAGCGCCGCGCGAGCGGCCTTCAACTGAGCGAGCTGCTCGGTAAAACTCAGTTGCCGGCGCCGATGCTCTTCGACGACTGCAGCCGGCGCGCGCTCGGTGAATGAGGTATTCGCTAGTTTCGTCGCGACGGTTTTCACCTCCGTTTCCAGCCTGGCGATTTCGCGGTCGAGCCGTTCGCGTTCGGTGTCCAAGTTCTCCACCGCGACGAGCAAATGCAGTTCGCCGAGAGGAGTGACTGCAACGGGCACTCCCGGCGGCGACTGGTATACCGGGATAATCGATACATCCTCGGCGTTCAGCAGGCGTCGGATCGTGGGCATTTCAGCCAGCGCCCACGAGGCTGAGGTTCGTAGCACGAATTTCGCTTTTTGGTTCGACGGCAGACGCGACTCCGCACGCAGGTTCCGGCCGGTTTGCACGACGCCATACACTTCGGCGACGCGACGTCGCGACTCATTGCTCTCTTCCGGCGCGAGCGCGCACGATACCTCCGCCGGAATTTGCGCAAATTGAATGGAATTATCAGCCGAGACGGGATCGAGCGCGAGGACGCTCCACAGCTCCTCCGTGATGTGCGGCATGAGCGGATGGAGCAGTCGCAAGACGGCTGAAAGCACCACGTCCATGACCGCGAGAACTGCTTTTTTCGCCGCTGGATCCTCGCCGAAAATCTCCGTTTTCGCGG
>JACCXL010000349.1 GCA_013697015.1 Chthoniobacterales bacterium
AGCAGCGTGATCAATGCGACCTGCCGAATGTAAGTCGACTTCCCCGCCATGTTTGGCCCGGTGATGATCGCGAGGCGCGTCTCCTCATCGAGCGCGGTGTCGTTCGGCACGAACTTTTCTTCGACCAAATTCTGGTCCAGAATTGGATGACGCCCGTCCTTGATGCAGAGTCGCTCGGATCCGTTCAGGACTGGCCGCCGATAATTAAAAAGTCGCGCCGTCTCAGCGAGCGCACAGATCACATCCAAAGTCGCGATCGCACCGGCCGTCTGCTGGATCGCGGGCAATTCCCGCAGCGTCTCCTCCCGCAGCTGTTGAAAAAGCTGATACTCTAAATGACGCGCGCGTTCCTCCGCACCGACGATTTTGCCTTCCACCTCTTTCAGCTCCGGGGTGACAAACCGCTCGCCGCCGACCGTGGTCTGCTTGCGGGTATAATGTGCCGGGACGTTCGCCAGATGTGATTTCGTGATCTCGATGAAATAGCCGAACACGGAATTGAACCGGATCTTCAGCGACTTAATTCCACTGGCTGCGATTTCACGCTCCTGCAGTTCGGAAATCCAACGTTTGCCATCGAGCGAAGCCTGGCGCAGCTCGTCCAGTTCCGCGCTGAAACCGTCGCGAAAGATGCCGCCCTCTTTCAACCCGAGCGGCGCATCATCCGCGATCGATCCAACCAGCTTGGCGGCCAATTCCGGCATTTCCCGCACTTCCTCCTGCAAAGCGTGGGCCAGCGTCGGCGCGCTTCCGTTTTCCGCCACGCGACCAAACGCGAGCCGATCAAGCAGCTTCTGCAGCTCCCGTTTCAGATCCGGAATGATCCGCAGTGAAGTTTTGAGCGCGACCAAATCGCGCGCGTTTCCGGAAGCCTGGCCCAGCCGGCCGGCCGCACGCTCGAGATCACGCATCAACTTCAACTGCGTGCGGATACCGGCGAGCTGATCGGATTCATGGAGCAGATCGGCGATAAACTGCTGACGACGCTCCAGTTCACGCAAATCTCGCAACGGTTGCAGGATCCAACTTCGGAATCTCCGCGCTCCCATTGGCGTCAGCGTTCGATCCAGGGCCGCGAGCAGACTGGTGTCACGCGCGCCACGTGATGCGACCAATTCGAGATTGGCCTGCGTGGCAGCGTCGAGCACGACGTAACTCGCAGGGGCGTCGCAGCGCAGTGCGGTGAGGTGCGCAACGTTACGCCGGAGCTGATGCTTGAGGTAATGCAACATGGCGCCCGCAGCAGACACAGCGGCGGGAAGATGCCCGCATCCGAAGCCATCCAGTGATTTGACGCGGAAGTGTTCGCAGAGAGTGAAGGAGGCCTGCTCGAACAGAAACGAGTAGGCGTCATAAGCGAGCGCGCCGGCGAGTTGACCGAACTGGTCGCGTTGTTCTTCGCTGATCAGCAATTCTGCGGGCGCGATGCGGGTCAGCTCATCCAGCAAGGCGGTGCTCGTTTCCACCTGGCTGATCCGGAACTCGCCGGTAGTAAGATCGGAGTAGGCGAATCCAATTGCACCGTTCCCGGCATAAACTGCGCCGAGATAATTTGCGCGGTTCGCGGAGAGCAAATCGAGCTCGCTCACCGTGCCGGCGCTGATGATTTGCGTGATGTCCCGCGAAACGATCTTGCCCGGCTGCGGCTCACTGGTCTGATCGCAGATCGCGACTCGTTTTCCCGCTTTGATCAGCTTCGCGATGTAGCCAGGGGCGGCATGGTACGGAACGCCGCACATCGGCACGTCATTTCGTTTCGTGAGAGCGACGTTTAGGAGACCGGCCGCCTCTTTTGCATCGTCGAAAAAGAGTTCGTAGAAATCGCCCAACCGAAAGAGCAGGAGCACGTCTGCCGGCACACTTCGACGCAGCCGCTGGTACTGCTGCATCATCGGAGTGAGCGCTTCGGCCATGCGATTAGCTTTGGATCGCGGGCGCGAAAATGCGAGTTTCGAATTAATCGAAACCGCGGGGCGATCTCTGGTTCACGCAAGCCCAATACACCCAGCCCACCAGCGCCAGTTGCAGGGGCAGACGCGCCCAAAGGAGAGGGTGCGGGACCGCATGGCCGCCGATGCGCATGCCGGTGGAGAGCGCTTGCAGGTTGGCTGGGAAAACCGCGACGAGCAAGGCCATGAGGCCGACGCCAGCGGCTCTGCGCGTTCTCCGGAAACAAAGACCAGCGCCGCCGAGAATCTCAGCCGTT
Source organism: Chthoniobacterales bacterium (assembly GCA_013697015.1). Lineage (GTDB taxonomy): Bacteria > Verrucomicrobiota > Verrucomicrobiia > Chthoniobacterales > UBA10450 > JACCXL01. Next base: position 2,207 of record JACCXL010000349.1, read on the forward strand.
CCGCTGATCGCAACGAGCAGATCCGGCCGGGGCAAAGAGCGCGGCACGATCGTGAGGAAGGGGCCGGGGGCGCAGAGGTGGAGAATCCCGGCGCCGATAAAAATAAGCGCAAGCAGGATACGGGAAGCGCGCCTGATCGACTCTGCATCGCCGCTCCGCTCAGTCATGTTGATTCGGGGTTCTCATTCCGGCGCTTGTCAGATTAACTTCGCCTCATCGTGCGTCTAAAAGTCCGCTTATTTCCATCATTCCTTTCCGTCCTTCTTGGAGTTCTCGTCGAATCGATCGCAGCGGGCGAAACTCTTCAAAAGCAAACGTTGACGCCGGCGGACAACCTGGTGACCGATGGAATCCCCTCCATCCCGGCGGAGGTGGCGGAGCAGGTCGGACGCTACACCGAAGCGCGCGCCGCTGCATTTCTCGATTGGCATCCGACCCGTTCGGCAATGTTGATCGCCACTCGCTTTAGCGACACCAATCAAGTGCATCTGGTCACACATCCGGCCGGGGCGCGCACGCAGCTCACGTTTTTCCCTGATCGTGTGAATGGGGCCAGCTTCGAGCCTGTTCGAGGAGATTATTTCATTTTCTCGAAAAGCGCGGGCGGAAACGAGTTCGATCAAAACTACCGCTACGATCTGGCCAGTGGTGACATCACCCTTTTAACCGACGGGAAATCGCGCAACAGCGGAGTGATCTGGAGCCACGACGGCAAGCGGGTCGCGTACACTTCGACACGCCGAACGGGCGCGGACACCGATATTTATATTCAGTCGCCTCTCGATCCGAAGACCGAT
>JACCXL010000358.1 GCA_013697015.1 Chthoniobacterales bacterium
CTCGCCGAGGTCCCGCGCTAACGTCGGTGGGCTGCAGGAGATATAAACGAGATTCGCGGGCGCGAACTGCGCCAGGATTTCGCGGATCTCCGTCGTCAAACCTGTTGCTGGTGGATCAACGACGAGCGACGTTCGCGTTCGATCTACGCTCTGTAGCATGGTGGCAAGCTCAGTGGCCACGTCACCCGCGATGTAAGTTTCGCAGCCGGTCGACGAGCGTTGCGCTGCCTCGATTGCAAATATATCCCAATCGATTCCGACAGTGCTGGTGAAGAATGGACTCAGCCGTTGCGTGAAAAAGCCGGCGCCACAGTAGGCATCGATCAGCACCTCTCCACCCCCCTGCAGGAAATTCGCCACGAGGTCGGAGAGAGCGTCCGCGACGCGATCGTTCGTTTGCGAAAAAATCCGTGGACCGTCTTCAGCGCGCAAGGTGTAGTGGCCATGATGAGGGCGGCGGCGGCGGAGCTCGGTCAACTGCCGGTTCACTTCCGGACGGGAAATCGGGCAGTGCGTGATGTCGATCAAGTCGTGCGAGTCGCGCGCGTAGAATCCGATCGCGTGCTCATCGACGTGCACCGTGATGCGGTTGCGGTATTCGTAAGGGAGCGGTGAGGGGAGAATCGGCCGCATCGGAATATCCGAAAGCTGGCCGATCCGCCGCAGCGTCTGCTCCACCTGGCGGGTTTTGATTTCGAGCTGGTGGCCGTACCCGATGTGCTGGTAACTGCAGCCGCCGCAATGGCCGAAATAAGGACAGCGCGGTGGCACCCGTTGCGCGGCGGGTTCGAGGATGGCCGTCGTTTCCGCCTCGGCGAATTGCTTTTTCTCGCGCGTGATGCGCGCCGCCACGCGCTCGCCCTCGATCGTGTAGGGAACGAAAACGACTTTGCCATGATCGCGCGCGACGCCCTTCCCGCCGAACGCGATGTCAGCGATCGTCAGCTCAACCTCTCGCGCGCCGCGCACTTGAATGTGGGAGCGGCCTTAACGCCGCGAGATCGTACTAATGCTGCGGAGTCGGGGCGCTGAGACCCCCACATTCGCGATCAATAGTGCCGCACGTAGGGATATTTCGACTCGAAGCCAAGCTCAGGTGGGAATTCGGGATAACCGCCGTGAACATGCGGAATGTCGCTCGGCAAGACGGGAAAGTATGTTCCGCGCACAACCGGAATCGGCCACGTTAGCACCTCGAACAGACCGGCGTGAAACCGCATAAAGCTGCGCCCGAACCCGCGCACCACGCCATACCCGCCGGCGGCGGAGTTGCCTTCCGTGTCGTTCACCGTGGCGATCGATGTCGGCAGCTCCGACCAACCAAAAAGCATGTTGGAAACGCCGCGTCCAAGCTTGCGCGTCGGACCATATTCGTTGGATGGAGGATCCTGAATGTCGGCGAAAGAAGTGCTGATGAATCCGATAAGAGCGAGGGTGGCGAGGAGCGTCTTCATAGGCGGGGAAGATGAGCTAACTAAATCGGCCTGACATAAGCAACACTTCAGTTTCGCGGCTTCGCACGCTTGCGGTTCTGGGTCGCGATGAGCGAGGCGGTGATTGTGATGGCCAGAGTAAGAATAATCACGCCGAGCGAGAGCCAATTCGGCACGATGAAAAACTCGGCGACTATCATTTTTGTGCCGACGAACCCGAGGACGAGGGCCAGACCCGTTTTCAGGTAAATGAAGCGGTCCACCAGATGTGCGAGCAGGAAGTAAAGCGACCGCAGCCCAAGGATCGCGCAAATGTTCGAGGTGTAGACGATGAATTGGTCGCGCGTGATGGCGAAGACGGCCGGGATGGAATCAACCGCAAAGACAAGGTCCATGACGTTGACGAGGATGAGCACCAGCGCAAGGGGTGTGAACATCCAGCGTCCGCCCCTCTTCACGGCAAAGCGTGAGCGCACGTAGTCTTTCGTCATCGGGAGCCATTTGCGCGAGGCGCGGACGAAGAAGTTCCGTTTCAGATCGAGTTCCTTGTCTCCGCCGAAGAGCATGCGGAAAGCGGTGATGAGCAGGAACGCTCCGAAAATGTAGAGCACGAAATCGAAGCGCTCGACGAGCGCGATGCCCAGCCAAATCATCAGACCGCGCATCACGAGCGCGCTCAAAATCCCCCACAGCAGGACCCTTTGCTGCGCGCGCTGCGGAACCTTGAAGTAGGTGAAGATTAGAACGAAAACGAAGATGTTGTCGACTCTGAGAGAATATTCGATGACGTAGCCGGTGCAGAAGTCGACCGCGGCATCGGTGCCCTTCAGCCGCCAGACGATGTAGTTGAAACCAAGCGAGAGGATGATCCAGACGGCGCTGCGGAAGGCCGCATTGCGGATCGAGATATCTTTTCGGCTGCGGCGGAAATTGAGAAGATCGATCGCCAACGCGGCGAAAACACCGACGTGAAAGGCGACCCAGAACCAGATACTGGTGGACACGGTCGGCAACGGTTTCATGCACCAGCGTCCGCCGCAAACGCAAACGCTCGGGCTGCGACTTTTCTCTAGCCAACGGCAACGTTCATCGTACTTTGCCGGCTGCGGATGGACGCTGAACTCGAAAAGGTCGTCGAATCAGGAAAGCTCACGGCCAAGGCGGCCGATCAACTGGAGAAGCTCAGGCCCGGCACATACTGTCTGCACAAGAGCTGGGGCTTCGGCCGAATCGCGGATTGGAATCTTCTCCTTAATCAGATCGTAATCGATTTCAGGGGCAAGAAAGCGCATCCGATGCAACTGCTCTACGCAGCGGAAAATCTGACGCCAATTCCGCCGGAACACTTTCTGGCGCGCAAGGCGAGCGATCTTCCCGCGATTAAAAAACTCCTGAAGCAAAATCCAGCGGCCGTGGTGCGGAACATTCTCGAGAGCGTGGGCGGTTCGGCGACCGTCCAGCAGATCAGCCAGATGCTTGTCGGCGACATTTTCCAGGAGCCGGAGTGGAAACGATGGTGGGATTCGACCAAGAAAATCTTAAAGAAGGAAGGTCACTTTCTTATTCCAGCGAAGAAGAACGAGCCGATCCAACTCCGCGCCGAAAAAGTTTCCCGAGCGAGCGAATTGCTCACCTTCTTTGCGCAAGCCAGGCAGCCGAAGGAACAGGCTGCGGCGCTCGATCAGATTATTAAGTTCCACGCAGAGTTCAGCGACAATCCGGGAAGCTTGCAGTCGATCGTTGCTACGATAGAGGAAACGGCCGCCCGGAATCAGCGCTTGAATCCCGCGCTCGTTTTCGAACTGGTCATTGCGCGCGATGATCTGCTCCTGCATTTTCCGCAGTTAAAGAGCACGAACCCGGAGTTGACGCTCGTCCGGTTAATCGAGGAGGAGGAGCCGCGCCTGGCTTTGATCCTTCCGAAATTGCCCTCAGCGAAGGAGCGTCGGGTGTTGCATGTTTTACCCGCCGCGCTGGGGCCGCGTTGGTCGGCGCGGGCGTTGCAATTGATGCAGACGAATAATGCGCGCATGGTTGCACAGATCCCGCGCGTGTTTGTTGAACATAATCAGCAAGCGGATCTACGCGCGGCGCTGGAACGCGGCATTCGCGAGCACTCTGTCACCAGTGAAGCGCTGGGCTGGCTGTGTAAAGAACGTAACGGGGAGTGGCGCGATCTGGTTAAACCGGAACTGCTCGGGGCGATCCTCTCCGCCATCGAGCGCGATCAGCACAACGAGAGCAGCCGCGGGAACAGGCTGCGCGATTTGTTGCTGGACGACCGCGAACTCATTCCAGACATGTTCGCAGGCGCAGAGATCACCGTGGCGCGCGACGCCATGCGGCGTTTGATGCTAACTCCGGTGTTTGACGAGCTGACGAAGCGCTCACTCCTGGCAAGAATTATCAAGCTGTATCCCACCCTCGAGAACGTCATTACGGGTGACCAAAAGGAAGAAAAGAGCGAGGCGCTGGTAGTTTCGTGGAGCAGTCTCGATAAACGGAAAGCGGAACACGAAGAGTTGATCAATAAGAAGATTCCAGAGAACAGTAAGGAAATCGGAGTGGCTCGGTCGTACGGCGATTTGCGCGAGAATTTTGAATTTAAAGCGGCCAAGGAAATGCAGGCGGTCCTGATGCGCCGTAAGAACGAGTTGGAAGCGGCGCTGCACCGCGCGCGTGGCACAGATTTCTCGAATCCTGATACGTCGCAAGTCTCAATCGGAACAACCATAACTTTGCGAGAGCGCGGAAACGGGAAGCAAGAGAGTTATACTCTCCTGGGAGCGTGGGACAGCGATCCGGATCGGGGCGTCATTTCGTATCAGACCGCCATTGGCCAGGCGCTGCTTGGTCACCGCGTGGGCGAAACTGTTTCCCTGCAAGCCGACCAAGGCACAAGCGATTTCGAGATCGCTTCAATTGAAGCCGCGCCGGTCGACGTTGTTTTCACTTCCGCGGCGGCTGACGAAGACATTCCACTCGCGGTTCACGCTCAATAACCGCGGAGCGAGAGCAATTGGGCCGACCGCTCGGATTGCCAACGTTTAAGGTGATGAACTCCGTTCGAGAGCGCGGCGGTCTGGCGGGCTGCGGCCCGACGCTCCAATACGCTTGCCGGCATAGCCGGGTCGCCTCAATAATCGCCGACGCGATGAACGAGAGGCTCAATCGCCCGGTTTTGTAACTATGAACGATCCCATCCTCGTCGCACAGGCCAAACAGCAGCCGATCTATCTCCTTCCTAAAATGGCGAATCGGCACGGGTTGATCGCCGGCGCCACCGGCACTGGTAAAACCGTCACCCTGCAAACACTCGCGGAAAGTTTTAGCGCCCGCGGCGTGCCGGTTTTCATGGCGGACGTAAAAGGGGATCTTGCCGGGCTGAGCCAGGCGGGTGGGAGCAATCCGAAGATCGCGGAGCGTGTGCGCGCCTTGGGAATTGCGGACTGGAAAGGGGAACCGCGCCCGGTCGTTTTTTGGGATGTCTTCGGCGAGAACGGGCACCCGGTTCGCGCCACCGTCTCGGAGATGGGGCCCTTGCTTTTGGGTCGTTTGCTCGACCTGAACGACACGCAGGCAGGCGTCCTCAATCTGGTTTTCAAGAACGCTGATGACGGCGGGTTGCTCTTGCTCGATTTGAAAGACCTTCGCTCGATGTTGCAACACGTCGCCGACAACGCCGACCAATTTAAAACCGAGTATGGGAATGTTTCCGCGGCGAGCGCTGGCGCCATTCAACGCAACCTGCTCGCGCTCGAAAGCCAAGGTGCGGACAAATTTTTCGGCGAACCCGCGCTTAATCTCGACGACTTGATCCAGACCGACTCACGCGGGCAGGGAGTCATCAACATTCTCGCAGCCGAAAGGCTCATGCAGCAATCCCCCAAAGTGTACGCCACGTTTTTGCTCTGGCTGCTCTCCGAGCTCTTTGAGCGTCTGCCGGAAATCGGCGACCCCGAAAAGCCGAAGCTCGTCTTCTTCTTCGATGAAGCTCATTTGCTCTTTGCGGACATCGAGCCGGCTGTCGAACGAAAGATCGAGCAGATGGTGCGGTTGATTCGATCGAAAGGGGTGGGCGTTTATTTTGTGAGCCAGAATCCGCTGGATATCCCTGACGTGGTCCTGGGGCAGCTGGGAAATCGTGTGCAGCACGCTTTGCGAGCGTTCACACCGCGGGACCAGAAAGCCGTTTCCGCTGCCGCCCAGACATTTCGGCAGAACCCGAAGTTGAACGTAGAAACCGTCCTGACGCAACTCGCGGTGGGCGAAGCCCTCGTCTCGATGCTCGACGACAACGGAACCCCCGGTATTGTCCAGCGGGCTATGATCGTTCCGCCGCGCAGTCAAGTAGGCGCGATTACGAACGAGCAACGAAAGCAAATCATTGAGTCTTCGGTGCTCGCCGGACACTACGAAAAGAGCGTTGATCGAGAGTCTGCTTATGAGAAACTCCAGGCGA
>JACCXL010000380.1 GCA_013697015.1 Chthoniobacterales bacterium
GGCGAGAAGGACCGCGCGGTCGCGACAATCGAGCGTCTTCTGAAAGTTCCCTATAACAGCATGAGGTATGGCAACGCGCCCCTTACTCCGGCGCTCTTACAGCTAGATCCCACATGGGACCCTCTGCGAAGCGAAGCACGTTTCCAGCGACTTCTCGCGGAGACGCCCCCGTAGATTTTCCTGACGGACCGACGGAATAGTTCGCACAACAAGCCGGGTCGAACTCAGTTTGCAACACGCCAACAGCCAGCGCAGCGGTTTGATGGTCCAGTTTCAGTCGCCCCGCACGGCATAGGGCAACTGTTGACGCTCCGCCAAGCCATCTCAGCCAGTCCGCTCCAATTGAACGTCGCGCCGTTTTGAGTTGGATTTCGACGCGTTCACGCGATTCCGATGTAGCCGCGCCTCTGCGAGGGCACGCAGGGTTGGCGCTCAAGGCTCGCTTCTTAAGATTCGCCGCGCACAGGGCGGCGGCTACAGGCAACCATGGATAATCTACACCATGCCGAGCTTCATCCGGCCCGCTTCGCTGATCATGTTCTGATTCCACGGCGGATCCCAGACGAGCTGGACTTCGGCCTGATCAACCCCGTCGATCGTCAGGATTTTGCTTTGCGCGTCATGGGCGATGGCTGGTCCCATCCCGCAGCCCGGCGCAGTTAACGTCATTTTGACTTCTACTTTTGTGCCGCCGTTGTCGCTCGGCTCCAGCTTGCAGTCGTAGACCAGACCGAGGTCGACGATGTTGACCGGAATCTCGGGATCGTAGCATTGGCGCAGCTGAGTCCAGACATCCTCTTCTTTCACCGGCCCCGCCGCTGCAGACGGTTCAGCGGCGCCGTTCATCGATTGGGGTGCATCCAAACCGAGTGCGTCCAGATCTCTTTCGGCGATTCGCGCGAGGCCCTGATATGTGGCCACGGTGTAGCTGCCACCGAGAGTCTGGGTGATGACGCCTTGCGTGCCGGTCGGCAGCGTCGTCTTGTTGCCGCTGGGGATTTGAATCGCTTCAATATCCCGCGACAGAGTGAACTCAGTATTTTCGTGCATGATTTTTGAGGCCGAACTGATCTGCAATATACATCCACCAGAACACGACGGTTGTCATCCCCGAGTCGCACAGACAACGAAGGACTGCGCGATCGTCGCGTCCGCCGATTTTAAAGTGACCGAACGCCAGGTGTGAGGTCCTTCGCTTCGCTCAGGATGACAGCCGCTGAGCGCTAATTGATTACAACTTTGACTTTGCGTTCCGAGGCCTGTCCTGCATTTATGTTTCCCAGCAGGGTAGAGCCGGCGGGGACCTTTTCGCCCGCCGCTCCAGCTTCGCCGGATAAGGCGGAACGCAGTGCTCCTTCCACCAGATTCGCGCAGTGAATTTTTACCGGCGGCAGCGCACCAAGCGGCGCCGCTAGTTCTTCGCCGGACATCGTCTTCGCCTCGGCGGCGGTCTTCCCGCGCAACATTTCGGTCGCGACACTTGCCACCGCGATCGCGGTCTGGCAGCCAAACGACTGGAAGGTGGCGCGATCAATGATCTTCTCCCCGTCCTTGTCTTTGAACTTGATCCACATCCGCAGCATGTCGCCGCAATCGGGACTGCCGACCGTGCCGATCGCATCGGCGTCATCCATTTCCCCGAGGTTGCGGGGATTCTTGACCGCCTCTTCGATGCGCTGCTGGAGATCGTCCTTCATATCAGGTTGTCATGTCGGGCGCAGCCGAGACATCCAGGGCGGCATTGAGCAGCCCATCTGTCATCTCGAGCGAAGTCGAGAGATCCCGTCGCGGCACCGTGTTGCCTCGGATTTTGTAGCCCTCTGCCCCACTACCCGAAGGTCCGGGCTCGACTTCGCTTCGCTCGGAATGACGGTTCATCACGATTGCTCCAGATGATACCGCGGCAACTTCGGATCCACATCCGCGCTCCACGCATCGATTCCTCCGCGCAGGCTTCTCACATTCTCGAATCCGTGGCCTTGAAAATAGGCGGCGGCGTCCATGCTTCGGGCGCCTTGATGATCATAGACGACGAAAAGATTCTCACGCGGCCAATTGCCCAGGATTTCCTGCATCACCTCCTGCGTGAACAATTTCGCTCCCCCGAGTTTAACGGCTTCGAATTCTTCTCGCGTCCGCACGTCGAGCAAATGCACGGTTTCGCCAGCAGCCAGGCGTTCTGAAAGCTCGCGCGGCTCAATCTGCATGGCCCGGTCCGCCGCGTCGCTTGCAATGACATGATCGATTGCCTCTTCGACGTCGAGGTTCTCGTTGCGCGCGCATACGCCCGCGAGTGTCTCATCCGGCGCGAACCCGCAACTGCTGCATCCGCCGATATGATATTTTCGAAAGAGCGCACGCTGCGCTCCGGGGAACTGCACAAGCAGCTCCTGCATCGTGATGTTCGGGTCGATCGCAGCGGCGTTCATCGTCTCTGAAATCTAAGTGGGGGGACTGGTTCTGCAACCTCACCAGGCGGGGCGGTGGTTTGGGGCCACACGCGCCCCGAGTGCCGGCGCGAGCGCGCTGCGCCGGGATGCGCTATTTAAAGTTCCTGGGGCTTCGCCAGCAGTTCGATCACCCGCTTGAGCAGACGTCCGGCGCCGCCGCCATCGAGGCTGCGATGATCGAAACTAAGTGTCAGCTGCGCCTCTGTCCGCGGCACGAACTGACCTTTACTTTCATCCCAGAAGGGCACCTTCTTCCCGACGCCGAGGCCGAGCAGGAGCGTCTGATCGGGCAGGGGAATTGGCGTTCCCCATTCCAGCTCGAAGCTGCCGAAGTTCGAGACCGCGGCGATTCCGCCCGCTTGCATGTCGGGAGAAATGCGGCGCTGGCGTGCCAGTCCCACCAGCTCCTTGTAATGGGTGGCAAGATCGCCCAGCGAGGTTTTATCCGCTCCGCGAATAATCGGGACCATGATTCCATCTTCCGCTTCCACTGCGACCCCAATATCGATCGAGCCGGATTGAATCACGCGCCCTCCGATTAATCGCGCGGCCGCCGCCGGGTTCTCGGCCAGCGCGAGGGCGAGCGCGCGCAACGCATACAAGGCCGGCCCTGGTTTCGGGTCGCGCTTTTTGCGGTCCTCCAAAACCGGATCGAGAGAGACGGATGAGCCAACCGTCGCGAGCGGACGCGTCCAGCTCCGGCGCATTGCATCCGCCACTCCGGCGCGAATCGCCGTCGCAGGCGCGGCCGATTGCTTCTCAATTCCTTGCAGGAAATTTTCCAGATCTCGGACCGTGACGCGGCCGGCCGCGCCTGATCCAAGAACGCCGGCGAGATCGGCTCGAGTTAGTTGCAGCTCGGCCATGCGTGCCCGCATGCGC
>JACCXL010000391.1 GCA_013697015.1 Chthoniobacterales bacterium
GGCAGCGCCGGTGGGCGACGGCAGCCTCAATTGCGCATCGTGAATTTCGAGCGCGTTAAGGAATGGTTTGTGATGAAAAAGAGCGGCGTAATTGATGTCGAGCGCAACGCGATTAATCACCGCGAGCGTGTTCTCGCGCGACTTGAAATCATAGATGCGAACGTTTTGCGCGATCAGACCGTGGAACGGATCGAGGGTCAGGCGTTCGACAGAAGCTTCCACACCGCGCTTGCGTAATTCTTCGACGACCTGATACCGCCATTGCCGGCCGAACCCGCGCTTCGCCAGATACCAACCGGTGATGGCGAGCGCCAGCATCGCGGCGTAGATAAAAATTCGCACGACGCGAAGCGCGGCACGTCGCGCGCGCGTTTGTTCCCGATAATGCTGATGCGCGAGCGATGGTCCGCTCGGAGGAGTGAGCAGCGACGTCGCCATCGCCTCCCACTCCTACGGGAGCGAGGTTATTTCAAGCGGGCGCTGAAGAGGAAACCACCGCATACCGATTCAATGCACGCGGGATACGCGTATGACACCACCGCCGGCGATATACATGCTGTAACCGATGGTCCCTTTCATAATCAGGACCGGCGGAGAATCGATTTTCGGAAAATATGCGCTGTCACGCTGGGACTGCGCCCATTTCTGGCCATTTTCCAAGATGAAAGTCGTGCGGCCATTATATCCGCTGAAAGGACCTACGATGCGGCTCTGGATCACTTCTGGCGGGTGGACCTTGCGCTCCTTCACGGCTCGATCCACGGCTTCGGTGGCCGCTTTTTCGCTACTCGACGAGACAACGCTTCGGATGAACTGGTCGAGCCGCGCGCGCTCGTCTGCGGTAAGTTTTTGCAAGCCGGCGGCCTCGTAGTCTTGCGACGGCATCGCTTTTTCAACGCCGGCAAATTCACTTTTCTGCGCTCGCGCCGCTTCGAAAGGAAGAGACGCGAATAGAGCGATTAAGACCACGACGACAGCAATTGAATTTTTCATAAACGGATGGACGTGCGCCTGTCTTTCCATCAGAACGCTTGTCCGAGTCAAGTGCGATCCTGCTAGCCTGCCGCTCGAAGTCGATCTTCTAATGCCGGGCGGGAGTCTTTCGGCTACACTTTGTGAACAATGACAGTCGCAGACCTGCCGGCCGTGAATGCTTCGCTGAATCTAGTGAGCACCGTTTTTATTTCCGCTGGCTGGTATTTCATCCGCCGGGGTTTTTGGCAGCGACACATCGTTTGCATGATTACTGCGGTGATCTCATCGACGTTTTTTCTCACTGGCTACCTGGTTTACCATGCGCACGTGGGCGAGAAATCGACGCACTTTGCGGCGCAGGGGATCGTGCGGCCGATTTATTTTACAATGCTGATTTCACATATCCTGCTTGCGTTTACAACGCTGCCGCTCGTGATCGTTACGCTGATCCCGGTATTCACTCGGCGCTGGGACCGCCACCGGCGTCTGGCGCGCTGGACGATGCCTATCTGGCTTTATGTTTCGGTCACAGGTGTCCTCGTTTATCTAATGCTTTACCGCTGGTTCGCGCCGCCGAGCCTTTAATTCGTTCTCATGGGCACGAGCATGCAAAAGCCGGTGCTGCGAATGTTGCGTTCGGCGGATAGTTCATGTTTGATGGGAAACCGGCGCACGCTGGGATGATTTATGGTAACGATTGCGACGTTTAACGAGCCAGCGAAAGCCAAGCGACTGAAGGAGCGGCTGAAGGTCGCCGGCATCAAGGCAGATGTGCACAACGAAGGCGTTCTGCAGGCAGTCGCGTTTATGTCGAAGCCGCAGGCAAATGCGAAAGTGCTCGTCATCGAAGAAGATTTCGAGGCAGCGAACAAATTACTGCTCGAATGGGAGGCGAGCGATCCGGAGATAGGATCGGCCTTGCGTTGCCCGCAGTGCAAATCCCCCCGGATCGAATATCCGCAGCTGACACGGAAATTCCTGACGCCGTCGCTCACGAGCGTCCTCTTTGCGCTTAAGATTTTTCAGAAGGAATTTTACTGTCAGGATTGCCAGTTCACCTGGAGCAAGGAAGGCGAGAGCTAGGCGCGTCGTCGTTTTCGCTTGCGTGATAGCTCGGAGATGGCGCGCGGCTGAGTCCACGCCGAGGGGCAAAAGCGATTCGAATCAGGTATCGTGCAGTAAGACATGAAGTGGCTTTTCGTCCTCTTACTGGCCGTCATCGTTTTTGGCGGTGCCACGTTTTTTACCTACGATTTATTCGTCAAGCCGGAGCGGACGATACGGGCGGAGCAAAGCGGCGAGATTTCAACGTCACCGGCGCCCGACATCAGTCTCCCTGAGTTCCAGGCGGCCGCGAAACTGCGGCAGGAAGATAAGCTCGCTGAATGTCAGGCTGCGCTGACGACGTTTATGCAAAAGTACCCGGCCGGTTTGCACACCGAAGAGGCGAAGGACCTGCTCGGCGAAGTGAACATGCGGATCCTCTTATCCGACTATCCGTCGCCTGAGAAGCAGGAGTACATCGTGAAATCCGGCGACGTGATCAATCGCGTAGCAAATAAAATGAAAACCACCCCCGAGCTCATCATGCGTATCAATGGGCTCGACAGCACGATGCTGCGAATCGGTGAGCGCCTCTGGATTGCCCACCCGGATTTCGCACTGTTTATCCAACGCAACGCGAAAGCGGTCGTGCTGTTGAATCACGGCGCTTTTTTCAGGCGTTACCGGATCACCGCCTTGAAGGTGTCGCCAAAGCAGCCGCCGCGAATCACGACGAAGGTGGCGGAGATGATGGCGTGGCGCGGTGGCAAACGCGTCGGCCTCGGGACGCGGGAATACAAAGGCAGCACGCATTGGGTG
>JACCXL010000406.1 GCA_013697015.1 Chthoniobacterales bacterium
CGGAAGAAGATCCGAGCGAATGGTCAGATCCCGCCGCGGCTGTCGACGTCTTCGTTTTCCTCGCCTCCGATGAATCGAAGGAAATTACCGGGAAACGTTTCAAGGCCCAGGAAGATTGGAAGAGATCAACCGCGGAGAGCGCTGAGAACGCGGAGATGCAGGACTAACACCTCTGCGATCTCCGCGTCCTCTGCGGTAGAATTCTATCGATGGCGGCACCTTTCACTTTCACGTTGCCGGACGAGCTGAACGCCAAAGAGCCGCCGGAGCGTCGCGGAGTGGCGCGCGACCGTGTTCGACTGCTGGTGCTCGACCGCGCGACTGGCGCCATCCAACACAGCCGCTTCGACCGGCTGAGCGAGCATCTGCGCTCGGGAGATTTGTTGGTCTTCAACTCCAGTCGCACGCTTCCCGCGGCGCTGAATGCCTGCACCTCACGCGGCCCGTGCCTCGAAGTGCGCCTGGCGCAGCATCTGCCGGATGATTCGTGGCTGGCGCTGCTCGTTTGCAAAGCGGGCGATCCGTTTGCGTGCGGTCTGCGCAGCGGAATGGAATTGGATTTTGGCGAAGACTTGCGCGGTGAAGTTTCCGATCGCGACGCGCGCATTCCCCGCCTGTGGAAAATTCGTTTTTCGAAATCCGGCACCGAGCTGGTTGATTTATTTTACCGTCTCGGCCAGCCGATTCGCTATGAATACGTTTCCGCGCCGTGGGATCTCGATTATTACCAGACGGTTTATGCGAAGGAGCCCGGCTCGGCGGAAATGCCGTCGGCCGGCCGGGCCTTTACCTGGCGACTGCTTTTCCAACTGCGACGCCGCGGAATCGATTTCGCCTATCTCGTCTTGCATACCAGCCTCTCTTCCTATCTCGATGATGAACTGGACCGCGCGCATCCAGTTTCGGAGGAAGAATACTTCCTGAGCGAAATTGCTGCGGCGAAGATCAAGCGCGCAAAACAAAACGGGGGCCGCGTCATTGCGGTCGGCACCACCGTCGTGCGCGCTCTCGAATCGATCGCTCGGGAAGGTGGACAGATCGCGTCCGCGCACGGTTACACGCGACTTCATCTCGCAGCCGGCAGCCCGCTTCAAGTCGTCGACGGTCTTCTCACCGGATTGCACGAACCGGAAGCAAGCCATCTCGACCTGCTGAGCGCTTTCCTGCCAGCAGCGAAAATTCAGGACGCCTATGCCGAGGCGATTCGCGAACGCTACCTCTGGCACGAATTCGGAGATCTCAATCTAATCGTGTAAACTGTAGCCGCCGCCCTGTGGGCGGCGCCACCTTCGACACGTTACCTCTGGCGCTTCGCGGAGCGAACCGGCTACAGGGCGAGACTGCTAGTTCCCGCTTGAACGGTCGATTGCGAAACTTAATCTAAACCAATGAATGCAGAGCATCGCCGGGAAGGAATTTATTGATTCAATGCGCGTGCTCGCGATCGATGCATCCCTGCGCAGCACCGGCGTGGCGATTGTCGAAAGTAATGGCGGCAAACTGCACGCGCTGTATTTCGGCGTCATCAAAAACAAAACGACGCTCCGCTCCTCGTCCTGTCTGGTCGCCATCCGCGATCGCTTAGCCGAACTCATCCACGCGCATGAACCCGATTGCTGTGCGCTCGAGGCAGTCATCTTTGTGCAGAGTCATAGGACTGCGATTCTGCTGGGCGCAGCGCGCGGAGCAGCGATTCTGGCCGCGGCGGAACGCGGTCTGCCGGTGTTCGAATATGCGCCTACCCGCATCAAACAGGCCACGGTCGGCCGTGGTGGCGCCGACAAAGGACAGGTAGCGTTCATGGTGCGGGCGTTACTTGGATTAACGGAAACGCCGAATGCGGACGCAGCCGATGCGCTCGCCATCGGCCTAACGCACCTGCGCGCACAGGAAGCGGCGCGCCTCGGAGTTCCAGCCGGAGCGCGGATATGACGCGTGAGTTCGAGGTCCGTTGGCTGGGTCGCGTCGGGTTCGCTGAGGCGCTGGCCATGCAGGAGGAGCTGGTGGCGCAAAGAAAAGAAGATCGCTCCTTGCCGGATGTGCTCCTGTTGCTCGAGCACGACCCCGTTTACACCATTGGGCGAACGCCGGATCAGGCCAGTTTGCGCGGCAGCGCGCATCTGCCACACCCGCTTTTCCCAATAAACCGCGGCGGACAGGCGACTTACCACGGTCCCGGTCAATTAATGGGTTACCCAATTATCGATCTCCATCGCTGCGGACAGGATTTGCACCGCTATTTGCGTTGGGTCGAGGACCTGTTGATCGAGCTGCTTTCCCATTACCGCATTTGCGGTCACCGCCGCGAAGGACTGACGGGAGTTTGGGTTGAGGAGCGAAAGATCGCGTCGATCGGTGTCGGCGTGCGTCACTGGATCACCATGCACGGCTTCGCTCTCAATGTGTGCGGCGATCTGTTGCCTTTCGATCATATCACGCCCTGCGGTATCACAGGTGTTGCCATGACCTCGATGGAAAAAGAGTTCGCTGCCGGGTTGCGGGTGATAGATGTAGCGCTGGAGGTAGAAAAGATCGCACCACGAAGCCTGAATGATTTGCATCACGCCGTGGAGGTTGATTCCCCCGTCCTCGCAAACACATGATCCCTCTCGAAGATAACGCCGGAGATATCATCGGAAAAGCGCAACGCGGACTCGGCGTGTCGGATAGTGAAGTCGCCGAGCGCGCCCGCGTCAGTGCGGAAGATATGCGGAAGTTGCGTGCCGGTCATTTCGATGAACTTGCATTGTGGCGAATCGCGCCCGTTTTGCAGCTCAGCGCGCGTGCGCTGGTCGATTTGGCGCAAGGGCAGTGGGAGGCACCGGCGGTGCGCCGACCGGGGGGCTTCGCGCAGTTCAATACTCGCTACGACGACATGTCGGTGAACGCCTATCTGGTTTGGGATCCGAAATCCCGCGAGGCCGTTGTTTTCGATACCGGCGGTGACTGCACAGAAATGCTAAGCCGTATCGAACGCGAGCGTCTACGCGTGCAGGCGATTCTTCTCACCCACGCACATCCTGATCACATCGCTGATCTCGCGCGCCTTCGGCGTACGGTCGATGCGACCGTTTATGCGCCCGCGAAAGAGCCCGTGCGTGGTGCGGAACCGATCGAAGAGGGGAAGACTTTCAGACTTGGTGCGCTTCAGATCGAGAGTCGATTAACGTGGGGTCATTCGCCCGGCGGCATGACCTATCTCATTGGCGGTTGCGAGCCACCGCTCGCGGTCGTGGGCGACGCTCTCTTCGCGGGCTCGATGGGTGGTGGCAATATTTCCTACGAAGCAGCGGTGCGAAATAACCTCGAGAAAATCCTGACCCTCCCGGACGACACGATCATCTGTCCGGGGCACGGTCCTCTCACCACCGTGGCGAAAGAAAAAGCGGACAATCCGTTTTTTGCCGGAAGGATCTGAGTAAATTTCGGGCGATGAATATTGGCTTCGTCGGAGTCGGCCGCATGGGAGCGAACATGGCTCGACGTTTGCACGAGCGTGGTCTCCATATCACCGCCGTTTACGATGCGGACCGCGCGCTCGCGACGAAGCTGGCAAGCGAGTTGGGTTGCGCGGCATCGCAGCACCTGTCCGAGGTGACGGCGGAATCGGACGTGATCATTACAGTTGTCTCGGATGACGCTGCCATGCGCGACATCTACGCACGCGCGGGTGATAACTTGCTCGTCAACGCCCGCGGCAAGCTCTTTGTGAATTGCGCCACCGTCTCCCCTCAGATCCACCGCGAAATTGAGGAATGGGCGACGCGAACTGGCGCCGCTACGCTGGAGGCATGCATGGCCTCAAGCATCACGCAGGCCCGCGAGGGCTCGCTTTATCTCATCTGCGCCGGGAGCCCGAGCGCCTTCGAGTGTGCTGAACCCGTCCTGCGCGAACTGGGCAGCGCGGTCAAATACGTCGGTGCCACGGGCGAGGCGGCGATGATGAAAGCGCTCGTCAACATGGTTATGAACATCAACACGGCCGGTCTGGCCGAAGGTCTCGGCCTGGCGGACGCGCTTGGGCTGGATGTCGGCATGGTGCGAGAAGTGTTCGCGGAGACAGGAGCAGCGTCCCGCGTGCTGCAAACCGATGGAGAAGATATGCAAAAGCGCGATCACGCCGTTTTCTTTTCCGCCGCGCACGCCGCGAAAGACAGCGGGATCGCTCTGCAGCTGGCGGACGAAGTGGGCCTCGACCTGCCGCTCGCACGGGCCGCCAAGCAGCAATACGATCGTATGATTGATGAAGGGTTAGGTGAATTGGACAAATCGGGCGTCGCTGAGCTCACATTCAAGGATCGCCATCGGCATCACGGCGATCACGTCTGACGGCCGCATGCGCCGTTGGTAGCGGTTAAAAACCGCTCATCGTCTCATTCGATTCCGTGCCCGCGCCGCGGTCTCTCGCGGAAAACCGAACTACCTGACGTCTGTCCAGCGGCGGCCCGATGGCAACTTGAGGATGATCGGGAAAACAGGAACGCAGGAACGGAAAGCGGAGTTTTCCTCTTTTCCTGATTCATTTTGAGACGCCCTCTAAGACGAAAATTCTCCCGCGCCGATCTTCATCGTCCGCGTCTTGAAGTTCGAAAGGGTGTCGCCGACTTTGCCCCGTCGTGAATACCGTCTGGCGCGTCTTTGTTTATCTGAAGCGTTATCCCTGGATGGCAGCGGGAACGCTTACCTGCGCCATCGTGGGCACGCTCATGGTGATCGTATTTCCAGCCGTGGCGAAACAAATCATTGATGAAGTGGTGCGAGATCACCATCCAGAACGATTGATGCCGCTCGTGTTTGTGGCCGCCATTGCTTTCGTCATCCAGCATGGTTTGAACGCCGTTCGCATCGTCTTAAACAACACTTTCGAACAGCGCGTTATTTTCGATCTGCGCAGCGATCTCTATTCGCACATTCAATTGCTGCCGGTCCGCTGGTTCGACAATCGCGCGACCGGCGATCTGATGACGCGGGTGCTGGAAGATGTGAACTCGGTCGAGCGGATGTTGATCGACGGCGTCGAGCAGGGCGTCGTCGCTGCCTTGCAGGTAATCATCATGCTCGGCGTGATGTTTTACGTGAATTGGAAGCTGGCTCTGCTTGGCCTCGCGCCGTTGCCGCTTCTCGCGGGGGGCGCGCTTTGGTACACGCTCACAGCCCATCGCCGTTACCGTCTGCAGCGTCGTGCTTCCTCGGCCATGAACGCCTTGTTGCACGATAATCTGGCGGGCATCCGGCAGATCAAAAGTTTCGTGCGCGAAGGCGAAGAACACGCGCGTTTCAATCGCGCGAGCGATGCACTGCGACATGCAACGCTCGTCGTGATGCGCGTCTGGGCGATCTACAATCCGGCGATGTATTTGATCGGCTCCCTCGGCGTTGTGCTCGTGATCGCAGTCGGCGCGCAAGAAGTTCTCCGCGGCGCCATGCCGCTGGGCAATTTGGTCGCCTTTCTCATGCTGACCGGTCTCTTGTATGAGCCGATCGGGAAACTGCATTCACTCAACCAGCTCATGCAAGCCGGACGCGCCGCCGGGGAGCGCGTCTTCGAGATCATTGATGAAAAAATCGAGCCTGACTGGGAGCGGCAGGAGGCAATCGCGATCACTGGCGATATCCGTTTCGACGACGTGAGCTTCGCGTACGGCGAGGGGCTTCCTGCGCTTGATCATATTACGTTTCACGCGAAGCCGGGCGAGACGGTGGCTTTAGTGGGCGCGACCGGAGCCGGGAAATCGACGTTGGTGAATCT
>JACCXL010000011.1 GCA_013697015.1 Chthoniobacterales bacterium
GAAATACGGTCTTCGACGTCGACGGCAAAATCTACAGCCGTCTCGCGGGCGCGAATCGTCTCAGAGTTTCGCTCGCTGAGGTTTCGCCGCTTTTCATCGATGCCTTGCTGGCGCGGGAAGACACGCGTTTTTTCGCGCATGGCGGCATCGATTGGCGCGGCGTGATGCGGGCGGTGGCGCGTGATATCGCGAGCGGCTCGGCGAAGGAAGGAGCCAGCAGCATCACGCAGCAACTCGCGCGCAACAGTCTTCCGCTCGGCGGCCGCACGCTCAGCCGCAAAATCCTGGAAGCGATGGTGGCGCTACGGATCGAGCGCGAATTCACCAAGCAGCAAATCCTGGAGCTATATGTGAACCGCATTTACTTCGGCTCCGGCTGCTACGGAATCGAGACCGCATCGCAAGCCTACTTCGGCAAGGACGCAAACCGCCTGAACCTTTCGGAAGCGGCGGTGCTCGCGGGATTGATCCGCAGCCCGAATCGATTTTCGCCGTTGAAGAATCCGGAAGGCGCGACCGTCCAGCGCGACACCGTACTCGAACGGATGCGCGATTTGAAAAAAATCACGATCCAGCAAGCCGAGCAGGCGAGGCTGACCAAGGTTACTTCCCATCCGAAACGCCTGCCGATGATCCAGGAGAATTACGCGATGGATGGGGTGCAGCGCGACCTGAACGTGCTGCTTACACAGGACCAGATCGATGATGGCGGTCTCTATATTTACACGACGCTCGACACGTCTGTGCAAGCCGCGGCGACGCAGGCGTTGGAAGCGCAACTGACGAAAATCGAGCACCAGGGGAATTTCCATCATCCGGCCAAGGCAAATTACCAACCGCCCGACACCGGCGAGGATTCCTCCATGCCGTATCTTGAGGGAGCGGTGGTCGCGATCGATAACGACAGCGGCGGGATTCGAGCACTGGTGGGCGGCCGCGATTACGCCCAGAGCAAGTTCAATCGCGCGTTGCCTCCGGCCAACCGGCAGGTGGGGTCGTCTTTCAAGCCGTTCGTCTACGCGCTTGCGTTTACTCACGGGCTCTTACCGGGAGCGGCGATCAGCGATGGTCCGATCGAACCGGGCGAAATCAGCGGCGCCGGAGATTGGTCACCGGGAAATTCCGATGGCACCTACGGAGGCGTACAGCCGGTTTCTTACGGTCTGATTCATTCGCGGAATACGATGAGCGTCCGGGTGGGCCAGTTCGCCGGACTCGATGAGGTGCAGAAGGTTGCTACCACGTTGGGCCTGGGCGAGAACATCCCGCGTGGAGCGGCCATCTACATAGGATCGTTCGAAACGAACCTGAAAGATCTCACCGCGGCCTACACTGTTTTTCCGAACGCCGGCGTGCGCAAACAAGCCTACATCATCGAGCGAATCGATGATCAGGATCACAACCCGATCTATCGCGCCTCGCACGTTTCGATCCCGGCGCTCGATCCAGGCTCGGCGTGGATGACCTCGGTCCTGATGGAGCAGGTTCTGACAAAAGGAACGGCGGCGAGCGCGAAGTCGTTAGGCTTCAAGTTGCCGGCGGCGGGCAAAACCGGCACGACGAACGATTACAAAGATGCATGGTTCCTTGGCTATACTAATGCGCTTACCTGCGGCGTGTGGGTCGGATTCGATCAACCGGTTACGATCATACCCCACGGTTACGGCGCGGCCCTCGCTTTGCCTGTGTGGACGCAAGTAATGATTAAGGCCGCGCAGCGTTACCCGGCCCATGCGTTGCAGCCGCCGATGCCGGTGCAACAGGTGGCGGTTTGTTCATTTTCAAACGAACTGGCCACCACCGGATGCGAAGCGGCCGGCACCGCCTATGAAGTCACCCTGCCCATTTCGAAAATCCCGAGTCGACCGTGCGCTGATCATGGCGGCACGCAGACGCAGCTCGTGCAAAAATTGGAGGACATGGGACAACGCGCAGCCACCTTTCCGAATCGGATCATCCAGTCGTTCCGGAAGTTCTTCGGCGGGAGGTAAACGGTCTTGGCGTTCCTGAATGAAAATTATCTCAAACTCACGGCAGGCTATCTCTTTCCGGAGATAGCGCGCCGCGTTGCTGAATTTTGCGCGGCCCATCCGGCCGCGGCAGACAGCGTCATCCGCTGCGGCATCGGAGACGTAACCGAGCCGCTGCCGCCCGCGGCGATCGAGGCGATGCATCGCGCCGTCGAAGAACTAGGGCACCGGGAAACCTTTCGCGGATACGGACACGAACAGGGTTATGAGTTCCTGCGCAGCAAGATCGCACAGGAGGATTATCGGGATCGCGGAATCGACATCGCCGGCGACGAGATTTTTGTTTCTGACGGCTCGAAGTGCGACTGCGGCTTTATTCTCGATATTCTAGGCAAGCGAAATCGCGTCGCCATCACAGACCCAGTCTATCCGGTTTACGTCGACACCAACGTGATGGCAGGACACACTGGTCCGGCACAGGAAGACGGTAGCTACGAAGGCATCACTTATTTGCCATGCCGCGCGGAAAACAATTTCGTGCCCGAGCCGCCGCGCGAGCACGTCGATCTGATTTATCTTTGTTTCCCGAACAATCCGACCGGCGCAGTGGCGTCGCGAGCCGACCTCTTGCGCTGGGTGGAATATGCGCGCGAGCATCAGGCGATTCTGCTCTATGACGCCACTTACGAAGCTTACATAAGCCAGCCAGGAATTCCGCATTCCATCTTTGAGATTCCCGGCGCACGCGAGTGCGCCATAGAGTTCCGCAGTTTCTCAAAGACGGGCGGATTCACTGGGGTGCGTTGCGGTTTTACGGTCATGCCGAAGACGCTGCTCGCGCAGACGGGCGATGGCCGGCGCTTGCCTTTGCACCCGCTCTGGCACCGTCGCTGGAGCACAAAAGCGAACAGCGTCAGCTACCCGGTCCAGCGCGGTGCGGAAGCACTCTATAGCGCTGACGGTCGCGCGCAGGTGCGCGGATTAATCGAACATTACATGGGGAACGCCCGGATTCTCGGCGAGTCCGCGGCACGCGCTGGGCTCCTGGTTTTTGGAGGCGTCAATGCTCCCTACCTGTGGGTGAAGACGGCGGGCGGCCTGACGAGCTGGCAGATGTTCGATCGAATGCTTGAGGAATTGAACGTCGTGATCACCCCGGGGAGCGGCTTCGGATGCGAGGGCGAAGGTTATTTTCGTATCTCAGCATTCAACAGTCGCGCGAACGCTGAAGAAGTAGCATGCCGGCTGCAGAATCTCGCACTCGCTGCCTGATGACTGGCCGCCACGCAAGCGCAGCTTGTCGTTCAACGCGCGGCGCGTAAGATTCCGGCGTCGAATTTCTTAGCGTGGTCGTCTCGAATCGAAATCTGCCGCAGCTGTATCGCTTTTGCTTTCTCATGACGGGAGATGGCGCGAAAGCTCAGGAGGCATTTCAATCCACCGTCCGGGAAGCAGCGCTCCGTTCCGCGCGCGGCGAAGCGCCCGCCGATCGGCTCTGGTTCTTCCGGGACGCACGCTGGCGCTGTCTGCGAGCAACCGAGCTCGATCTCCAGGCGGAAGCGACCGAGATGGAGGAGCACGAAATTTCCCCGAATGCGCCGGCGCAGATCGAACAACTCGACGCCGAGCATCTGGCAATCTGGATCTCTGCAGCTCCGGAACCGCAGCGCACGGCCCTATCGCTCTATTATATCGACGAATTTCCTCCGAAGGAAATTCTCGCGCTCCTCGAGCTGAAACCCCCGGAGCTGGCGCATTTGATTCGAAGTGCGCGCCGGCAATTTCAAGCGTGGCTGGATGCCACTACCCCGCACGAGGAAGTCACATGAGCGTCTTCGAGATTTCACGGAAGCAACGCGCTCTCGCGCAGTGCGCACCGATCACCGAGAAACCGTCGATTGACCGGGCCACGCGTGTGGCGGTGCAGCGGGCGCGGCATGGAAAACGAGCAGCGGAATTCGCACGGCAGGAAACTTTCGACCGCGCGGTTGCTACGCTTGTCCAAACGATCCCGGTCGGACCGGAAGTCGCGGAGTGGTTCGCAAATGAAAGTTTGGTCCCGGTTACGAAGCGCACCTGGCGCACGATCGCGTTCAATCCTGCGGTGCTCGCGATCGCGCTGGCAGTTGCGGTCATCGCAGGAATTTTTGCCTATAGGGTGCACGAGCATATGCTCGATTTCCCGGGCGCCGCGAGCGCGCGGAAACTTCTGACCGTAGCCAGCTCGACGCGGTCGGTGTTGCTGGATCCGGTGAAGACAGAAGCGGGCGCGCTCGGCGATTTGTTTTTCATGAAACATCGGCTTGAGCATTACGATGTCGCGCCGGAGTTCGTGAACTTCAAAGCCATAGGCTGCCGTGTTTTTGATGACGAAGAAGTGCATCGTGTCGCTCAAATCTATCTCTTGGAAAAACGGATGCAGCTGTTCCTCTTCCCGGCGGAAAAGGATCCGAAGCATGGAATCGCGCCCGATTTCGATAACTGGCGTTACGTCGAGCAGGAGGGTTGGACTGGGGCGGTGCGACAGCAGAACGGCATTTGCTTCATGGCAGCGATCCGCGGCACCGAACGCGATCTGCAGCCTTACCTGAACAAGGAGCAGCCGTAGGCGCGGCCGTTGACACAGTGGTGGGAAGGTATTCAATTTCGACGCCTCGCGCCAGGGTAGCTCAGCGGTAGAGCAGCCCCGAAAGCGTTCGGGGTTGGTCTGCAGCGACGGTGAAGCTGTGCAACAATAGGCAATTTACGCCAGGGTAGCTCAGCGGTAGAGCAGGGGACTCATAAGCCCTTGGTCGGGAGTTCAATTCTCCCCCCTGGCACGCCGTTATGCCTTACGTCTATATGCTTCGCGGCGCGACGGGTCGACATTACATCGGATCGACGGGGGATCTCGAGGCTCGACTTCGTCAGCATCGGCGCGGACATACGCATACGACGCGCCGGTTGGGAGAGTTCGAACTAATCAGCGCGAAGGAATTTGCGACGGCAGGTGAGGCACGGAAGTTTGAGCGATTTTTGAAGTCGAAGAAAAACCCGCAGCTTGCGATCTTTCACTTGCAGCAATAGAGCAGCCCCGAAAGCTTTCGGGGTTGGTCGGGAGTTCAATTCTCCCCCCTGGCATTCTCGAGTCATGGAAGAGCGTTATCTCGAAGATCTTAAGGCGGGCGACAAGTTTCGCTCAGGCACCTACGAAGTGACTGAGCTGGACATCGTCGAATTCGCGCGGCAGTTCGATCCGCAGCCGTTCCATCTCGATCTTGATGCGGCACGCCGCAGTGTTTTCGGAGGTCTCGCCGCCAGCGGCTGGCACACCGCGGCGATGAGCATGCGGCTGTTCGTCACGAGTGGCCTCCATCTCGCGGGCGGTTCCATCGGTCTCGGGGTGGACGAACTTCGGTGGCCGCGTCCGGTTCGCCCAGGCGATATTCTTGAGCTCGAATGCGAGATCATGGAGGTGCGGCCATCGCGATCGAAACCGGATCGTGGCGTGATTCGGATTTCAAATGTCACGCGCAACCAAAAAGGTGAAATCGTACAGAGTTTCACGGCGTCCGTTCTCGTCCGCCGCCGCACAGTCACATAGTGAGGATCGGTCACTGACCGAGCGCGATAGCGTTGCACCGCCCGAGATCCAACTTGCCCGAAGCGAGCGTTGGAATCGCCGGTACCATTCGCACGACGCGCGGAATCCACAGATTCGGAAGACCGTTTTCGGCCAGTCGCGCG
>JACCXL010000034.1 GCA_013697015.1 Chthoniobacterales bacterium
ATTCTGCGCTCAGTAAACGGCGGCGTGACGTGGGCCCCAGTCGCCGTGCAAGCTAGTGAAGAACTTTTGGGAGTCGACTTCATATCTCCGGAGCGCGGCTGGATTGTGGGCGCGCGAGGAGTAATCCTTGAGACAAATGACGGCGGCCAGACCTGGCACTTCCAACGATCGGAAACATTCAGCTGGCTTGAAGACGTGCACTTTATCGACGACAAGCATGGCGTAGCGGTTGGTTCAAACGGGACAATCCTACGGACCGAAGACGGCGGCGAAATCTGGAAGCGAGTTGATCAGAATCTAAAAGAGTGGCTGTACGGTTTGACCTTTGCCGATTCGCAGCGGGGTTACGCCGTGGGTGCCCGCGGCATCATCCTCCGCACTGACGATGGTGGCGCAACCTGGAAAGATCTTGAGAGCGGACTCAACACAAACCTCTTTGCTGTTTCTGTTTCAGCACGCGATGTTGTGCTCGTCGCAGGTGATCAGGGAAGAATCGTCGAAAGCAAAGATGCAGGCCAGTCGTGGCAAGAGCTGCCAACCATTACAAGCTCCCCGTTGTTGTCTGTGGCCAATCGCGGCGGTTCGAATGTTTGGGTTGCGGGCCGCGGCGGGACAATACTGCGGCGCACTGAAGAGATCGGTACTGTGAAGATACCCCGGCCTGGCATTCCTCCGCTGCTACGGCGGGGTCCCAAGACTCAATCGCAAAACACTCTCGTCCTTGACGACGGCGACATTCCGCGAGCAACTCCGCCCATTCTGAAACCTGCGCGACCGTAGGAAAGTCCCAAGTCCAAAGTACCGAGTGCTGTTTTCGGTGACTCAGGCACGCTCGAGGGCTGCAATCATTTGTAACGCCAGGTTGAGAGCATCTTCGTAGATCTTATCGTTGCAAAGTATTTCCATTTCGCGGGCGAGTAGTTGCGCCGTGCTTCGGTTCCTCACCGGCAGAGTGCGTCCAGGCAGTGAGCGCCGAGCCATCCTCGCGTGAGTCTCCAGATGAAGACCATCCTCGGAGCGAAGCACGAGAAAAGAAGCGGTGTTCTTTCCTGTGGTCTGCAATTGGATCTGTGTCAGTCTTCCCGGCTTCATTGACGGGCGTTCTACTCGCTTCAGTCCCAACGTGATCCTGCGATTGTCTTGCTGAAACTCAAAATAAGAGTCTCTCTCTATCTGTTCAGCTTTTCCCGCAATGTCCCAGCCTAAGCGACTGGCAAGCCAACCGGAGATGAGGAATGCTTGTGGAACGATGGTCTCATCCTGCCCTGAACCAACATATTCAATCTGCACATTGTTGATGCTATCGAGTATGGGTCGATATTCGCGCACGTCATAAAAGTTTGCGAGGAGTGAGCGCCAGGATGTTAGGCGGGCCCAGTTGAGGTCGCTGACTGCGATGGCCGCGTCGCCTTCGCTCTCGAATAGTTGGGCAATGGCGCGCAGATCAGTCTGCGGGTTTCTGAGCTCTGCGGAATCTATTACGAGGCGATCGGCGGCGCGCGTGAGCGACTGAAGGAGCTTCTCATTCAGGTTCAGTTCATCGCGCCACCAGAGAAACACCGGCAAGTCCGGAACGAGCAGTGGAACAGCAGCACTCGGGAGCTCAGCAGTAAAGTGTCCGCGCGCACTTAGCGTCACTTCCTCGCAGCAAAGCTGTTTCTTGCCGGAGCGCGCCTCCGTTTGGCAGAAAGCAGTAACGTGCATCTCGATGTCGCGGGCGGCACCGGCCCCATCGGCGACCATCACGAGGGCGCGACATGGATGGGCCGCAGAAAGTTCGCTAATCGTCTGGTGCGTTTCCTCCAGGGCTGACTCGTCGGTTATGAAAACCATCAGGTCCGCTGCGCGCGCGCGCATGACCACTTCATCCCCGTCGGTATCGGCAAAGCCGGCTGTTTGTTTCCAGAGCTCCGCCAGCTCTCGCTCAACGGCCATTACGTCGAGAGTATTCGGCACGTGGATTTGATGTGAAGTCGTTTCCATTCAGTTATCGCGACCTTATAACTTCCGCCACTTCCTTCCATCCCGTTCGATCAAGTCAAACGCCGCCTTTGTTCCCCAGGAACCGGCTTCGTAGTTAGGAAAATCCACAGCCGGCTTTTTCCACGCTTCCAGAATCGGGGTCACTATTTCCCAACCCCGCTCTACCATATCGCGGCGCGCGTAGAGAGTGGAATCGCCAAGCATGCAATCGAGCAGCAACCGCTCGTAAGCTTCCGGTGGTTTTGCTCCAAACGATGAGCCATAACGAAAGTCCATGTTCACCCAGCGGATTCGCATCGCGCGCCCGGGAAGCTTTACGCCAAAGCGCAACGTGATTCCCTCGTTTGGTTGGATCCGAATCACCAGGATGTTTGATTCGAGCGGCGCGTCGGCATCGGTAAACAGGCGATGCGGAACCTTCTTGAACTCAATGGCAATCTCCGTCACGCGTTTTGCCAACCGCTTTCCGGACCGAATGTAAAATGGAATGTCCGCCCAACGCCAATTGTCCAGGAAGAGCTTCAGAGCGACGAAAGTTTCCGTTGAGGAATTAGGATTGACTCCGGGCTCCTGGCGATAACCAGGTACAGTCTCGCCGAGCACCGTTCCCGGTCCGTATTGTCCTCTTACCGCAAACTCATCGATGCGATCCGCTGGAAAAGGCCGGACAGACTGCATTGCTTTGAATTTTTCGTCCCGGACTCCGTTTGCGGTCAGCGACGCAGGCGGCTCCATAGCGATCATCGACGTCACTTGAAAGACATGGTTCTGA
>JACCXL010000045.1 GCA_013697015.1 Chthoniobacterales bacterium
GCCTAATGCGCGCTCAACCAGGCTCGACAGAGTCTCGCCCTACCAGTCGCCCGCCGTTTCCGCACGTTCGGTTCGACCGCGCGAAACGATTGCGCATAGTGTAGGCCGAGCATGAGCATCGAAGTCAAAGTCCCAACCGTCGGGGAATCTATCTCGAGCGGCATCGTCTCCGTCTGGCACAAGAAATCTGGCGAAGCCGTCCAGGCGGGTGACCCGCTTTTCACTCTCGAAACCGACAAGGTCTCGACCGAAATAGTGGCGGAGAAACCCGGCACGCTCAAGACGATCGCCGCGGAGGGACAGGAAGTGAAAATCGGTGAAGTCGTGGCGACGATTGATGAATCAGCGCAGGACTCGACCCCCGCAACTACGACCGACGTCGCCGAGAAACCGGACCCCAATCGTCCCGACGCCCCGGTCTCGGAGGAAAAGAAAGCGCCTGGCGCTGACGTTCTTTCGCCCGCGGTTCGCCGCCTTGTCGAGGAAGAGAAGCTTGATCCGGCTAAGCTGACCGGGTCGGGCAAAGGCGGACGGCTCACTAAAGGAGATGTGTTGAGCGCAGCCCAGAACCGCGGATCACAGCCTTCTCCATCCGCGCAAACGTCGGACGGCCAGTCTGACACCGCCCCGGCCCCAGCTACGTCAGACGGTCGCTTCACGCGCAAAAAGATGTCGCCGCTCCGCCGGAAAATCGCGGCGCAGCTCGTCATGGCGCAGCACACCGCCGCCATCCTTACCACCTTCAACGAATGCGACATGTCCGCGGTGCAGGCACTACGGAAAGAGAAGCAGGACGGATTCACGAAGAAGCACGGAGTGAAGCTCGGGTTCATGTCGTTTTTCATCAAAGCGACTGTCGAAGCCCTCCAGGCCGTGCCGTCGATCAACAGTCGCATCGACGGCGACGATCAAATCCAGAATCATTTCTTCGACATCGGCGTCGCGGTCGGCACAGAGCGGGGGCTTGTTGTCCCGGTGGTGCGGGAGGCGGATAAAAAGTCGTTCGCTGATCTCGAACGCGATATCGCGGATTACGCGACGAGAGCTCGGGAAGGGAAAATTAAAATCGAAGATCTCCAGGGCGGCATCTTCACGATTTCAAACGGTGGCGTCTACGGTTCGCTCCTCGGCACGCCCATCCTCAATCCACCGCAAAGTGGAATTCTCGGCATGCATACGATCCAGCAACGTCCCGTCGCGCGTGACGGGAAGATTGAGATTCGTCCCATGATGTATCTCGCGCTGAGCTACGATCACCGCGCGGTCGATGGGAAAGAAGCGGTGACGTTTCTCCTTCGCGTCAAGGAATGCATCGACGATCCCGCGAAGCTGCCGCTCGATTTTTGAGCCGCCCGTTTTGCTCTCCCTTCTGTCATGTCGAGCGAAGTCGAGACATCCCCAGATGTTTTGGTTGCGGCGTGGGATTTCTCGGCTTCGCTCGGAATGACAAAGTAGCACAATGGATAAATTTGATGTCGTAATCATTGGCTCGGGGCCAGGCGGATACGTCGCTGCTATTCGCGCCGCGCAGCTCGGCCTCAAAACAGCCATCGTCGAAAAGGATCCGGAGTTGGGCGGCACCTGTCTCAATATCGGCTGCATCCCGAGCAAGGCGCTCCTCTCTTCCAGCGACCATTTCATGTTCGCGAAAAGGGAGGCGGCGAAACACGGCATCGTTCTGCCCAATGTCGTGCTCGATCTTTCCACGATGTTGAAACGCAAAGACAAGGTCGTAAAGACGCTCACCAGCGGCGTCCGTGGCCTGATGAAACTCAACCAGGTGACGACGCTGCCAGGCCTGGGCTCCATCTCGGCTCCGGGACGCGTGAGCGTGACCGGGGCGGATGCCGCCGTCACTGAGGTCGAAGCGAAAAACATCATCATCGCCACCGGCAGCGTTCCCGTGGAACTGCCGAGTATGAAGTTCGACGGCCACACCATCGTCAGCAGCACTGAGGCGCTCTCCTTTCCGGAAGTCCCAAAAAAACTGCTCGTGATCGGCGGCGGCGCGATTGGCCTCGAGCTCGGTTCAGTCTGGAGCCGGTTGGGTTCCGACGTGACCGTGGTCGAATTTCTCCCGCGCATCGCGCTCGGCTTTGATCTCGAGCTGGCCGCCGCGCTGCAGAAAGTACTGACGGCGCAAGGGATGAAGTTTCATCTCGAAACCAAGGTCAGCGGAGTGAAAGCGGAGGGCGGACATGCCGTTGCCACTGCCACGAAAGGTGACGAGCAACTTACGTTCGAAGCCGACAAGGTCCTTGTCTCCGTGGGACGCCGTGCCTTCGTGGAAGGCGTCGATGCCGACAAACTCGGCGTCGCGCTCGACGAGCGGCAGCGTATCAAAGTAGACGCGCACTTCCGGACCAACGTGGAAGGCGTCTACGCCATCGGCGATGTCATCGCTGGTCCGATGCTCGCGCACAAAGCAGAAGAAGAAGGGATCGCCTGTGTTGAAATGATCGCAGGCAAAGCCGGCCATGTGAACTACGACGTTATCCCCGGGATTATTTATACCAACCCCGAGCTCGCTGGCGCTGGTGTGACAGAAGATTTCGCGAAGGAAAAAGGGATGGATGTGCGCGTGGGCAAGTTTCCATTCCGCGCCAACGGGCGCGCCCTCGCGGCGGAAGATGTTGAAGGATTCGTGAAATTCGTGGCTGACGCGAAGACCGACCGCATCATTGGCGCGCATATCATGTCGCACGCAGCTTCCGATCTAATCGCTGAATGCGTCGCCGTCATGGAATTCGGTGGCAGCGCGGAAGACCTCGGCCGGACCGTTCACGCGCACCCCACCTTAAGCGAAGCAGTCAAGGAAGCGGCTCTTTCCGTGAACAAATCCGCGCTCCACATCAGCAATTGTTAGGAAGCTATGTTCGAGCTGGACGGACTCGATCACGTCGCGCTGACCGTGCGCGATGTTGAAAGAGCGGCGGCGTGGTATGTCGAGGTTTTGGGCTTCGAGCGCCGCTTCCCCGGGATGTGGGATGGTGTTCCGACTTTTGTCGGATTGGGCCTGACCGCGATCGCGCTTTTTCCAGCGAAGAATAACGAGTCAAGCCCGCGGCGCGGCGCGATGATCGAGCATGTCGCCCTGCGCGCCAGCCGTCAGAACTTCGCCGTAGCCCAAGCGCGGCTGCAGTCGCTCGGAGTCGCATTCGAATTCCAGGATCACGAAATTTCACATTCGATCTACTTTCAGGATCCCGACGGCAACCAGCTCGAGATTACCACCTACGAAGTGTAGCTC
>JACCXL010000052.1 GCA_013697015.1 Chthoniobacterales bacterium
TCCTGGATGACGCTTTCGCGCCGGTCGCCGCTCGGCAGATCGAGATCGATGTCGGGCCAGCCTTTGCGGCTCTCGTTTAGAAAACGCTCGAAGACGAGATGATTACTCACCGGATCGACCGGCGTAATGCCGAGGCAGTAGCAAACCGCGCTATTCGCGGCGCTGCCGCGACCTTGCACCATCACATTATTTTCGCGGCAGAAATTGACGATGTCCCAGACGATCAGGAAGTAGCCGGAAAAACGGAGCTTGCTGATGAGGGCGAGCTCTTCCTCGAGTTTCCGTTTCACGGCCGTGCTGATCGCGGCATAACGTTGCTGCGCGCCGAAGAGAGTGATCGTGCGCAAAAAAGAATCCATGTTGTGCCCTTCCGGCACCGGAAAATCGGGGAACTCGTAGCCGATGTTCTCGAGTGAAAAGGCGAGGCGGTTTGCGAGTCGCTCCGTGTTTTCGATCGCCTCAGGAAAATCCGCAAATAACGCGCGCATCTCAGCATCGGATTTCAAGTGACGTTCCGCGTTTTGCGTCAGCAGTTTTCCGGCAGCCTCGAGGTGCGTGTGCTCCCGGATGCAGGTAAAGACATCGAGCACCTGCCGGCGCGAAGCGTTTGCATATTGCACGCCGTTCGTCGCCAGCAGCGGTAATCGGCAAGCGGATGCGAGATCGAAAAGCTGCCGGTTGATCCGTTCTTCCCCGCGAATGAGGTGACGCTGAACTTCGACATAAATATTCTCCGTGCCGAAGATCGCGCGCAGGCGCCGCAAGGCAGGTTCAGCTTCGTGCTTTGCGTTTTTGCTTCCGTTGATAAAAAGCGTGGCTGCGCCCGCCAGCGCCACCAGTCCGGCGGCAAAATCCGGGAGCTCATCCCAGCGAATCAGGCAGCTGCCTTTCGCGCTCCGGAGATGAGCCGCTGTCAGGAGCTCACAAAGATTTTTGTAGCCCGCGCGATTCTGCACCAGGACGGGCAGAATCGCACCGTCTTGCATCGCCAATTCACAGCCGACGATCGGACGCACCCCATGTTCGCGCGCGGCCACGGAAAAACGCTGCGCTCCGTACACGCCATTGCGATCGAGCAACGCCAAAGCCGGCATGCCCAGGGCTGCCGCGGCGTCGGCTAAATGTTCGGGAAAAGACGCGCCGCGGAGAAAACTGAAGGCGCTGCAGGCGTGAAGTTCGATGTAAGGCATACCCGATGAAATGCAGCGGTGTGCAAACCAGCAGCGCGCCGGCGTTTAATCGTAAACGCCATCGAGCTCCCAGGTTTCTCCATTCTGATGACAGCGACAGACCGTGCCGTCTTCCAATTCCAGATCCCATTCGGCGCGTTGCCATGCCTGGTGATCCCACCAATTTCCGGAGGAAACATACGGGCCGCTTCGCTTTCGCACGGCGGCCTTGATTCGGGCGGCCGAAATGTGGGCCGGCTTCTCTTGCTTGAGTTGGACTGAGGCCCGCGCCGAAAAGCGAAACCTGCGCAGCGCAGACGAGGGCGGCGGATCGGCTACCGGTGTTTCATCCGCTTCCCAGACGAAAGGTCTCATCTCCAATGTGTCTGGACGAAAGGTCTCCGCCAGCACAGGAGTGCCCACGCGGTCCGCGCCGAGTAAACCGGTCAGGCGCGCGAGCGTTTCCGACAATTGGTGCGGATTGCGCAAAGCCGTTTCGAACAATCCGAATTGCTGCCGGCCGGGCTTGACGGGCTGCGCCACGAGCGCGACGGCCGTGATCGGATGTTCGGATTTAAATTGCTCGAGATGTGTATGCAGCATCCGGAATAGCACTTCCACATCGGTCGTCGGTTCCGGGATGAGGAAGACGCGCGTGTAGCTGGTCTTGTCGCTGAAAGAAATGCACAACTCCAACTTCTGCACCACGAGATAGACAGCCCGGAGCCGCCGGGAGAGTTGCTCCAGAAAACGGCGCAACATAAAGAGCAGTGGATCGAGTAGTTCGATTTTCTGTTCAAACTCGAAACTTTCTGCGAACGCTTCCGGCGGCGGCACGAGTTTCAGGAGACGGGTCGCTTTCCCGCTCGCACGATCCCACAGCTGCAGAGCCATTGGCCCGAGCTGGCGACCGAGCTGTTCTTTGTCCAGGGCCGTCAGTTCACCGAGCGTATGAATGCCCCATGTATGTAAGATTTCCAGGACTCGGCGCATCTCTGCCGTGCGCTCCTGCGCTTTCTTCATTTTCATGGGCGCGGTGGCAGGAGGCGCGCTTTGACGTCATTGGGCAGCGCCGAAGCAGCAATCCAGGCGGCGGCGCTGTTCGCGTCAGTGCGAATCCAGGCGGCCGCAATTGTTTCCAGTTGCGTGTTGCGCATACTTTCATTGCCAATGGTCTGCACCCATTGCACGGCAGCCTGCGGATCGGACGCAACGATTCGGCGGGTAAACGCGTTCACCGCCGCATCACGCGAATCGCCTGAGGGCACGGTGGCAAGCCACGCGCCCGCGGCATAGGGATCGTTCTGCGACCAGCGACTCATCAGTTGTTCAAAAGCACGTTGCCGGCTTTTACCCTCCGGAAATGATTCAATCCATTTGCTGGCGGCGGCTGGATCATTCCCGGCCCATTGCGATGCAATCATGCCCGTCGCAGTGGCTTGCGAATCTGCATCGCTGATGCGCGACACCAGTTTGGCTGCTTCCGCAGGATCGTTCTCGGCCAGCGTGGTGATAATGTTCGGCAAGGCGGAGTCGCGCGCCGCGGCCTCCGGCAAATTTCCCGCCCAGGCGAGGGCAGCCTGCGGATCGCTGCGCGCCCATTGGCGGGAAACGTTTTCCAGCAACGCCTTGCGCCCATCGCCGCGGGCGCGCGCCGCAAAATCCGCGGCAGCCTGCGGATCTGCTTCGGCCCATTGTGAGACAATGTTGGATAACGCATTCTGACGCGCCGCGCCCTCCGGAATTTTTTCCGCCCAACGAACTGCGGCTGACGCATCACTGCTCGCTAATTGCAGCGCGATCGATGTGGCTGCTTCTTCCTGCGCTTTGCCGGGCGGAAGCGCGGAAACATATTCCGCGGCCACGACCGGTTCCGCCTGCACCCATGCGGTCAAGGCAGCGCGCATGGCATTGCGCCGGGCATCACCGGAAGGTAATGCCTCCGTCCAGGCCAGTGCCGCACGAGCATCGGTCAGCGCCCATTGGCGCGCCACGTTGACCACTGATTGATCACGCGCCGGACCAGCCGGTAACGCCGTCATGATGGACGCGACGCGCTGCGGATCTTTGTTGGCCCAGCTTCCTAAAATATTCTGCATCGCATTGGTTCGCCCTTGTCCCGGCGGCAGAGTATTGGCCCAGGCATAAGCTGCTTCAGGATCCTGATTGGCCCAATTCGATCCAATTGCCTGCAAGGCCGTATCGCGACTCGAGCCAGGCGGAAGTTGTGCGGCCCGCTCCGCCGCCGCGCTCGGATCGCTCATCGTCCACTTGTTGAAAATCGGCCAATACAGACTTTGCCGGTTCCGGCCCGGCGGCAGATTCTGCAGAAACGCGAGAGCCGCGGCCGGATCTTTTTCCGCGAGCGATGAGACCACTGTTTGCATGGCCTGATCACGCGTGGGTCCAGCCGGCAGTTCCTGCACCCACGCACTCGCGGCGTTGGGATCGCGTTCCGCCCAACCACCCACCGCGCTGGTGAGAGCCCAATTACGTCCGGTGCCCTTCGGAATTGCCTGTGCGTAAGCCACCGCCGCGACATGATCGAATTCCGCCCAACGCCCAACGATCATCGGCATCAG